>NZ_JACJQU010000008.1 GCF_014696825.1 Anabaena sphaerica FACHB-251
TTCCTGACCAACCTACGAATACGAAGCGATCGCGCTTTAACCAGTCGTCTAGTACGTCAAACCACCCTCTTGAGGGGGCGCGTCCAACTGCGATGGTCATTGAACTCAAATCCTCTTTTTTACTAAAATGGCGACGTTTTTAAGGCATGATGCTTTTGGAGGTTTATTCCCTGAGCTACTGCCGCGAGGAATTCAACGTTTTGTTTTTTTGGCACTCTTAGCTACTTGTCAGCAGCCCAGATACTGAGAATGACCTTCTAACTAATTGGGCATTTCTCAGAATTATGCCATTATGCTTGCCACTTCCCAGTAATCTAGTTGGTGGTAACTTAATGATTCTTAACTTATCACATTCGTCAGGGTTTGCGCTGGAGATACGCAAATTAATCGGGTATTGAGGAAGTTAAAGATTATGAATATCAGAATTTTAACAAAATGACACACCTTTTCTCATAAATCTTATAACTTGTAATTAGGAGTTCACGAGGCAGGAGGTAGAAGTTCTTTAATTCTGACTTTTGAGTTGATTTCTCTCCCCATCACCCGATCACCCCAGCGTGCCTGAAATATCAATGATGTTTGTTATAAAATCATTAACGGCTTGAGAAAATATATTTTAATGGTTTGGGTGAGGTTAAAATCTAGATCCATACCTGTCTCATTACCCAGTCCCCAGTTCACAGAGAATATCTAACGGTCTAAGGTAGTCCAAATGACGGCATCAACAACGATTAATAAAGGCGATGGCCTCCTGCATCAAAACGTTCTCGGTTCTCGTCGGTTGAGTAACTACTGGTGGGCAACTATTGTCACTTTGGGAGCATCCGGCTTTTTATTGGCTGGCATTTCCAGCTATCTGAAAGTCAATTTACTCATTGTCACCGATCCCACTCAATTAATATTTGTCCCTCAAGGACTGGTGATGGGATTATATGGCATAGCTGGCGTACTGTTAGCCTTATACTTGTGGTTGGTTATTTTATGGGATGTAGGTGGCGGTTACAACGAATTCAACCAGGAAACTGGTAAATTCAAAATCTTTCGTTGGGGGTTTCCTGGTAAAAACCGCCAAATTGAGATTGAGAACCGCATCCAGGACGTACAATCTGTACGTATCTCGATTAAGGAAGGTCTAAATCCCCAACGCGCACTTTATCTCAAGGTGAAAGGACGACGAGATATTCCCCTAACACGGGTTGGTCAACCCTTATCTTTGGCTGAGTTAGAAACTCAAGGCGCTCAATTAGCCCGCTTTTTGGGTGTACCCTTGGAAGGACTTTAAGAATTTTAGATTTTGGATTTGGGATTGGTGGTAAATCAAAAATTTACTGCCTCAGAATACAAAATTACCCTATGACTACAAGAATTCTCAATCTAAAATCCAAAATCCAAAATCCAAAATTGCTAAGATACTGTGGTTGAGTCAGTAACTGTCAATGCGGTTAAAATTTTCACAATTTTTAGTGCTTCTGTTGATGATTGGTGGTTTGATGTTGGGAGGATGTTCAACAGAGAAGGTCTCTTCTAGTACATCTCCAGCTTCGACAGCTACCTCAAAGGCAACTGAGGCAAGCTCGAAGTCAACTGCGGAAGCAGTAACGCCATCAAAAAACAATAGTGAGCGTGTTCCAGGAATCAAAAATTTACCACGGCTCGAAGGTAAAGCTACTGTAGTGATGACAGTTAAAGGCGCACCAATTACCATCGAAGTGGATGGAAATAATGCTCCCATTACTGCTGGAAACTTTGTTGATTTAGTCCAAAAGGGTGTTTACGACGGTTTAGTATTCCATCGGGTTGTACGTGAACCTCAGCCGTTTGTTGTTCAAGGTGGTGATCCTCAGAGTAAAAATCCCAACACTCCCGCACAACAATTGGGAACTGGTGGCTATATAGACCCAACAATTAAGACTGAACGCCGTATACCATTAGAAATTAAGCCAGAAGGTGCAGACCAGCCAGTTTACAGTCAAACAATTACTAAAAAGCCTGTTTTGACTCACAAGCTTGGTGCAGTAGCAATGGCAAGATCCCAAATGCCTGATTCTGCTTCTTCTCAGTTTTATTTTGCTTTAGCGGATCTGGGATTCCTAGATGGTAACTACGCTGTTTTTGCTTATGTTACCGATGGCTTTGATGTAGTAAACAAAATTCAGCAAGGCGATCGCATTGATTCTGCCAAAGTCACTAAAGGTGCTGAAAATTTCAAACCTCCTCAGTAGTTAGTTAACAGAGGGAACAGGGAACAGGGAACAGGGAATAGGGAAGAGGTAATATTTATTCTGACTCCTGACTCCTGACTCCTGACTCCTGACTCCTCATCTAAAATCTAAAAATCTAAAATTGGTTAGGGTTTTTGTCACTGGTATTGGTTTAGTTTCTGCTTTAGGTAAAAGCTTAGAAGATAGCTGGCAGAATTTACTGGCTCTGAAAACGGGAATTAAATTACATCAACCATTTCCAGAACTGGGAATAATTCCTCTCGGTTTAATTGGTCAACAACCTTCTGATTTGAGTACCCTGACTCAGATGGTTGTTAATTCTGCTTTACAAGATGCTGAATTAGTAGCACCTTTACCTGATTGTGCGGTGGTAATTGGTTCTAGTCGTAGCTATCAAGCGTCTTGGGAGAAGTTAGCACGACAGATGTATGGGAAAGATACCAACCCAGAACTATTAAATTTAGAAACTTGGTTGGATACCTTGCCGCAGATGAATGCGATCGCTGTAGCTAGACAAATCGGAGCATCAGGTACGGTTTTAGCACCTATGGCGGCTTGTTGTACGGGAATTTGGGCAATTTCCCAAGCTGCTATGTTAATTCAAACTGGGCAATGTCAACGAGCGATCGCTGGTGCAGTGGAAGCACCTATTACCCCCCTTAGTATCTGTGGATTTCAGCAAATGGGGGCTTTAGCAAAAACAGGCGCTTATCCTTTTGATGTCAACCGGGAAGGTTTAGTATTAGGTGAAGGTGGTGCTGTGTTGATTCTCGAATCTGCGGAGTTAATAAAACAACGTCAAGCAAACCCAGAAAATATTTATGGAGAAATTCTGAGTTTTGGCTTGACAGCAGATGCGTTTCATGGTAATCAACCAGAGCCAGAAGGAAAAAGCGCGATCGCTGCAATCAATCAATGTTTAGAACGTAGTGATTTAACACCCGCAGATATAGACTACATTCATGCTCATGGTACGGCTACGCTCCTCAATGACCGTATAGAAAGCAAAATAATACAGTATTTATTTCCTCCACAAGTAGCAATTAGTTCTACTAAAGGCGCTTCAGGTCATACACTAGGAGCATCGGGAGCTTTGGGTGTAGCTTTTTCCCTCATGGGTTTAAAGCATAAAATATTACCTCCTTGCGTGGGATTGCAACAGCCAGAAGTTGATTTAAATTTCGTGACAACAGCAAGAGAATGTGAAATGCAGCGAGTGCTATGTTTTAGTTTTGGTTTTGGTGGACAAAATACAGCGATCGCTATAAGTAGTAGCAATTTGATATATTGATATAAGTGATAAATTTGAATCTAGTAGAGGAACACGGTTGATAAATATCACGTCTATTAAATTTTAAACAGTGTGTAAAAAATTATCAAATTATTCAGGCTAGTTCCATAAAGCTTTGTATCACATAATAGTGAGTCATTCCTGCCATCTTCTTCAAGGGATGGACTACTATCAAAACAGAGTAAATACTGAGACTTATAGTGAGTTAAGAACACCCTGGCTTTTAAGTAAAGGCTTAGATAGTACAGTATAAAGTAATTAATCAATGGGATATTTAACTATGAAATTGCTCCAGACATCTCTATATTTTGTAGTATTTTATTTAACTTTATATCCCGTAGCACCATCCGTACTAGCTCAGTCACACCCCACAAAAAGAACTTGGCAAATAAGTCAACAATTTAAGCCTCCAATAGATAATCAGCCCAATCCTGCAACTATTGGTGCTGGAACCCGATTTAAACCACCAATAGATGATGACCCCAACCCCCCTACGGTTGGTGCTGCAACCCGTGGGCCTTCATGTCTAAAAAAACAGGTAATGACTCCCTTACTACCTGCCAATCAATCAGGACTTACCTTGAATAAGCATCCTACATTTTTTTGGCATATACCCCCGGCTCCAGTCAAAAACGCTGAATTTCTTATCATCACCGATGGAGAGGAGAAAGTAATTTATAAAACAACTTTGACCCTACCTGATCAACCGGGAATAGTCAGCTTTACTTTGCCTAAGACTATAACTGGACTAGAAGCCAATAAAACTTATCGCTGGTATGTAACCCTGATTTGTGATCCTGAAGACTCCAGTAACAATCCTTATGTAGAGGGTTTGGTTAAACGCATCCCAGCAAAGTTAGCCTTATCTGAGTCTCTAGCAAAGGACAACTTACTTGAGATGGCGACTATCTATGCACAAGAGGGAATTTGGTATGAGGCACTGGCTTCGTTAGTTAAATTACGTTGTAATCAGCCAAATGACTCAATAGTAAAGCTTCATTGGAGACAACTTTTAGACTCCGTAGGATTGAATGATATTGTATCTGAGCCATTAGTCGATTTTTGCAAGATCAAGAATTAATCATTGACTTGTATGTGGGAAAAGCTAAAAAGGCGAATATGGGAATGGCGAGGTGTTGTAATTGCTGTTCCCAATGTGACATTTATTGTTATAGCACTCCGTTTAAGTGGATTGCTTCAATCCCTAGAATTAATAGCATTAGATCAATTGTTTATTTTGCGTCCACAAGAGGCAATTGATAATCGCATAGTTATAGTTGAGATTAATGAACAGGATATCACTAATCAGAAAATGTGGCCAATTTCTGATGCAGTGCTGACCAAATTATTACAGAAAATTCAGCAGCAAAAACCTAGAGCTATCGGTTTGGACATTTATCGGAACTTAGTAGTCAATCCAGGTCATCAAGGCTTAGTTAAGTTATTTGAATCTACACCCAATTTGATTGGTATCGAAAAAGTATTAGAATCTACAGATAGTTTTTTAGTTCAACCATCCCCGATTTTGAAAAAACTTCAAAAAGTGGGAGGAAATGACTTACCTACTGACGGTGATGGAAAAATTCGTCGGGGATTTTTGTATTTCTATCTAAGTCAAGAAGACTATAGACAAAGCCTCAGCCTCAAATTAGCACTGTTGTATTTAAAAGCTGAAGGAATTACAGAACAAGCCGCAACAACTAATCCCAAATACTTACAATTAGGACGGGGAATTTTCCCCAGGTTTAGGGCTAATGATGGAGGCTACGTTAGGGAAAATGCTGGTAGCTACCAAATACTATTAAACTATCGGGGTTCGAGACATAAGTTTGTCACAGTTTCGCTGACAGATGTTCTAGAAAACCGAGTCAAAGCAGATTTAATGCTGGGAAAAATAGTATTAATTGGTTCCACTGCTGAGAGTTTAAGAGATAGCTTTTTTACACCTTATAGTAGTAAAGTATTTGCTGCTCCAGAAAGGATGACAGGTATAACTATTCATGCGAATTTAACTAGTCAAATTTTGAGTTCAGCTATAGATGGTCGTCCGCAAATTCAGTCTTGGTCTGAAGCTCAAGAATGGCTGTGGATTTTGCTGTGGTCTACTATTGGCTCTATATTATCTTGGCAGCAACGCCACAATATATATCTAATTACTGTTAGTGTTTTTATAGCTGCTATTGCTTTAATAAGCTGCTGCTTCCTAGCATTTTTAGCTGGCTGGTGGATTCCTTTAGTACCACCAATATTGGTTTTGGCAGGATCAACAATTACTATTATTCAGTATATTGCCCACAGTGCAACCAATATGCAAAAAACCTTTGGGCGTTATCTAACAGATGAAGTTGTCACCAATTTAATAGAAACTCCTTCTGGTTTAAAGCTAGGAGGAGAAAGGAGAAAGGTCACAACTTTAGTTTCTGATGTCAGAGGGTTTTCAGCAATTTCTGAAGAATATCCACCAGAACAGGTGGTAGAAATTCTCAATCTTTATCTGGAAGTAATGACAGATGTTATTAATCAGTATAAAGGGACAATTAATGATTTTATGGGTGATGGGATTTTGGTGATGTTTGGTGCGCCTATTAGTCGTGAAGATGATTCTCAACGAGCAATTGCTTGTGCTGTGGCTATGCAGTTAGCAATGGAAAAGGTTAATAAAAAAAATCAGCAAATGAATTTACCAATTTTAGAAATGGGGATTGGTATCAATACAGGGGAAGTTGTAGCCGGAAATATTGGTTCTCAAAAACGGGCTGAATATACAGTGATTGGTAGTCATGTAAATTTAGCCGCGCGAATTGAGTCCTATTCTGTAGGAGGACAGATTTTAATTTCTGAGCATTCTTGGGAAGATGCCAATATTGATTTGAGAATTGATAGTCAATTTCAGGTAGAACCAAAAGGCGTAAAACATTCTGTCATGCTTTATGAAATTGGTGGTATTGGTGGAAAATATAATTTATATTTGCCCAAAGTTGATGAGGATATAGAGATTTTGAGTGAGGAATTAGCTATCGAATTTATTGTTTTACATGGTAAACACGCAGATGGACATCTGTTACCAGGTACATTAGTTGGATTATCAAATAATGGCGCACAATTACGTTATAAATATGATTTGGAATTATTGACTAATATCAAACTCAAGTTATTGACAGAAACAGCCATTTTTACCGAAGAACCAGATATATATGCCAAAGTTATGAAAAAATTTGATGTTCCAGAAAATCATTTTTTGATTCGGTTTACAGGAATTCCTCCCCAGGGACTCAAACGACTTAGGAAGGTAAGACAGGGTTTAGGTTAAATATCCCGGACTTCTCAAAGAAGTCGCGGATGTAACCATATTCCGCAAGATCCGGTAAAATCTAGGGGCAGCTAATTCTGAGGTGAAAAGCTTTGTTAGCAGCTTTACTTTACGGACAGGAAGATTTACGTCTGGAAAAAGTCCCCGATCCAACTCCCGCATCTGGGGAAGTGGTGATTCAGGTAGGGGCAGCTACTACTTGCGGTACAGATTTGAAGGTGTGGCGACGTGGTGGCCATGCTAGGATGTTGACACCGCCGACCCTGTTTGGCCATGAGGCAGCAGGAACCGTTGTAGCTGTTGGTGCTGGTGTGCATAATTGGCAGGTGGGTGACAGCATTGTCGCCAATAATTCTGCTCCCTGCATGAAATGTTTTTTTTGTCAACGTCAAGAATATTCACTCTGTCCAAATTTGACATGGAACAATGGCACTTTTGCCGAATATCTGAAAATTCCCGCACCCATTGTCCAGCATAATATGTTGCGGCTACCTGATGAGTTACCATTTGCTTTAGCAGCAATGACTGAACCTTTAGCCTGTGTACTGCACGGGGTGGGGCGTTCTCATGTCAAACCTCAAGACCGGGTAGTTGTGCTGGGAGATGGGGCTATTGGGCTGATGTTTGTGGCGATTTTAGCTGCGGAAACGAAAGCTGAGGTGTTGCTGTGGGGAGGTAATGACCAACGGCTAGAAATTGGTAAAAAATTAGGTGCAGCACAGATTTTTAATTATCATCAGGTTGCTGATATTTCTGGTGTTGTCAAGGATTGCACTGAAGGCTGGGGTGCAGATGTAGTCATAGAGGCTACTGGCATTCCTAGTGTTTGGGAAGTAGCGATCGCTTGCGCCCGTCCTGGTGCGACTGTAAATTTATTTGGTGGCTGTCCTAGAGATACGACAATTAATGTAAATACAGAACATCTGCATTATAGTGAATTAACGTTAAAAGGTGTATTTCACAATACTCCTAAATATGTACAGGCTGCTTTATCACTAATAGCTAGTAGGAAGATTCCTTTTGAGTTACTCATTAGTGAACAGCGTCCATTAAAAGATTTAGAACAGGTGTTTGCGGATATGAAAGCACGTAAGGTTATTAAGGTGGCGATCGCACCTTCCCATCCCAGTTTTTGATGAATATGGACTCAGATCCCCGACTTCTCAAAGAAGTCAGGTATCTATATAGTGAAAGTTTTATGTGTAATTATGTTGACCTAACTACTGCTAATTATTTTAGCTTTGCAACCCTGAGCAAATGATAAAACTTGAGATAAAGTTTAATGCTATGGAAAAAATAGTGAATACTATTTTCAATTGTGATCTTATTCCTGAATAGGAAAATGCTAAAAAAATCTCTGCGTAATTTTTTAATTCTCTCTTGTTCCTTTATACCTTGTTTATCTGGGGTAATGCTGCTGAATTCTCCAGCACAAGCACTACCAGGAGAAAGCACTGAGGAAGTATTAACCTGGATTCAAGCTCATCCAACTCTTCGCCCCAGAAGTGGGGAGCGATTGTTTGTAAGTAAGAGTGATACAGCAGCCCAAAGATTCACTTTTCAAGCGTCGGTATTACCTCCAGGTAGGGTAACATTTACTAAAGACCGCAGCACAGTCCGTACTGAGAGTATGACCATGTATGACGGTGTTAATGGTGTAACAGTTCAGCGTCTTGAGGAATCTTTACGGGTAATTTATAGCCCAGATATTTATCAAGACTATAATCGCGCTCAGGTGGTTTATGAGTATCCTAACCAGAGTGCAATTAATCAAGCGCGTTTGGCAAAAACCCCGATTCGGGAAGCATTAAAAGGAGAGTTACGGGTAGGAGATCGCTACGCCTATTGGATAGAAATTGCTAAACCGAGAGAAGGTAAAGCTTTGAGTGGCAAAGTAACGGTTTTTCTTAAATCTGACTTGGACAAGTTAGAGGCAGAACTAAGAACCCGTTAGTGTAACAAAGGCTACTTCATCCGTCATCCTTCATTCAGCTTACCGCCAACCGATAGGGTTTCCCATGTACCTGAAAAGATACTTTCAGATGCCAGTGAAATGCGTTGTAAATCTTCTTTTAGCAGTGGCGGCCAGTCAATACCTGCTTGCCTTCCTGTAGCAAATAACTGTAAGGCTCTAATACCTAATTTATATAATGCCAAGGCTAGTTCTTTATCTAAGCTATTAGCATCTTTTAGAGCTTCAAACACCACTTTCAAGGCTAACAAAACGGAAGTAATTTGACCTGGTACTGGTGGTTTTCCCTGTTTTAGACGATTTAACAAAGTATCGGGGTTTTTGTCGTTGGCTGTTTGGTCTATGAGTAGTTTGCGTGCTATTTCGTAGTTCATGCCTTCAGCTTACCAGAACTAAGGTGTAGGTGTGAGGTAATATAGCAGTCAGCAGTCAGCAGTTAGCTTTTGAAAACTCCTGCCTGACAAAGGTTCCAGAAGATAATGTCTAGGTTTTACAGAGCAGAATGTCAAAGCTTTAAAAGCAAAAAGCAACCCACTCCGCCGTCGGAATGGGTTACTTTACTTTTATTATTCGCAAATCAACGGTTTAGGGGAAACTTAATAGCGACCGCGACCGCCGCCGCCGCCACCACCGCCGTAACCACCGCGACCACCGCCGCCGCCGCCACCACCATAGGAACCACCACGGTCTTCCTTGGGCTTGGCTTTATTAACTTTTAAGTCACGACCCATCCATTCAGCACCATCTAGTGCTTCAATGGCTGCTGTTTCTTCTGCTTCTGTACCCATTTCCACGAAAGCAAAACCGCGTACACGGCCTGTTTCCCGGTCAGTAGGAATCTGAACCCGTTTTACAGAACCATATTCTGCAAATACGGAAGTCAAAGCATCCTGGGTAACTTCGTAAGAAAGATTGCCTACGTAAACTGACATATTATGTCTCCAAAATCACGAGTTTGTAGAGATTTAGATTTCGGAGAGCAGTCTGTAAATACCACAAGTAAAAAGCCTGTCAATACTAACAACAAAACACTAATCGCCGAATTAACTCTCTCCATAATCATGACATACAAATCAAGTTTTTGGGGCAAGACTTTACAAAATTTTCATAAATTTTGTCAAAAATCTTGTCAGCTATTCATGGCTGGGTGCTGATTAGTATCCTAAGCTGATAACTGAAGGTTAATTGCTGAGTACAACCTTGAACAGCACCAACCTAACAAGGAATAATTAAGCTTGAATACGCTTTTCCAAGTATTGACCAATCATCAACTGCTCACCGGCACGGGAAATAATAGTTTGTCTGGTGCGGTATTTATCACCAATGAGTTTGATTTCTTCCTCAAATACTGAATTATTGTACTCAGTTCGCAAACACAGGGTTTTCAGATTGGGGAAATAATATTGAGCCGTAACTGGTTTGGTTGTCGCAAAACCGCGATCGCGATACAAAATATTTCCCACAGCACCAAACACCGTCACACCACTTGCTTCTTTTCTAGCTGTGTGTAAATCTGTGCTTTCCCAAGAGACTTTAGCACCACAACTCAAGCTCCCTAAATCCAGCAAATCATGTAACTGAGCCAACTCTTGCAATTCATCATTCCCCTGTTCCAAAAACCGGATGGTAATAATACTTACCATCTCCTTATTTTCTCCTTGGGGTAGGGTGTAATAGCGCCGTTCAGAGCGCCACTGACCTACTGATGCTTGGAAAAATTCGGCAATCTGCTTTTCATCAGCAGTTTGGGCAATTTTGACCAGTGATCTCACTTGTTTACCTTCCTCAAACAATTTTGGATTTTAGATTTGCGATTTTGGATGAATAAGGCAGAGGGCAGAATTAAGTTTTTTCCCCTACACCCCTTCTTCTCCAGCCAAAAGGCAATCCCAGACAACGTGTCAAGACTACAGCCTCGTCACAAATCGGGCATTACTCCATGGTGTTCACAAAAGCAAGATTTGTTTAATATTCTTAATATATACACAAAAGCCTCAAAAATACTAGTCTGCTAGGCACATTTTTGTATCGGCTGGGTACTGAAAACTCCTAGCAACTAAAATCATGACCAATTACCTATTACCTATTGCTGGCATAATCTTTATACTAATTTTATAATTTCTAGGATTGTCAGAAATTATATACATCTATATCCACAGGATATGGTGAAAATTTTGTCAGTTTTATCTAGCAAAAAAAGTAATTAGGAATACATAAACCACTAGAAAACAGCCTCATTTTTTATCGCTATTTTTTGTTATTCATACCTATTCCAAATTACTTGCTAATAAAAGGCTGTTTGAATGAAATACTGCCAAATTGGAGAAAAATTCATGGTTTTGGACGGAAATAAGTCACAAAAACAGGTGAAAATATCAACTCCTATAGTTGTCAGCCCAGTTATAAAGAACCATAGTTTATTAATGTTCTGTCTGCTGTTACTGGGATTACTAACAGCCAGTTGTGGTTCATTACCAAAAGAATCAGCCGAAGCCCAATCGAGGCGGCCTGGTGGTAGAGAAAGGGGTGACAGTGAAACAGCGGTAGATGTAGCGATCGCCCGGACTAACTTATTACGTCCCTCCGCAGATTATATCGGTAACACCACCCCATTTCGGACAGTATCGGTGCGATCGCAAGTAGAAGGAAGACTGATCGCCTTAAATCTAGATGTCGGAGACACAGTCAAACGCGGACAAATCATCAGCCAGCTAGATGATGTTCTATTAATGACAGCATCACAGCAAGCTGAAGCCGAACTCGCAACCAGTCAAGCTGAAGTCGCTAGGGCTATGACACAGGTAAGTAATGCTCAAGCTGAAGTCGAAAAAGCCCGGCTAGAAGTCATCCAAGCCCAAGCCGATTCTCAAAGACAGCAACAACTATTGAAAGAAGGAGCAATTTCCGAACAAACTGCCCAACAAGCGCGAACCAAAGCCCAAACCGCCCAACAAGCCCTAAAAGCAACTATTGAACAAGTCCGTACAGAAAAACAAGCCGTAGCCGCAGCCCAAGGTAGAGTATTTGCCCAACAAGCAATAGTTAAAGCCGCCAAAGAACGTCGTTCCTACTCCCGCTTAATCTCTCCCATCGCCGGCGTAGTCACCGAAAAAGTCACAGAGCCTGGTAATCTCCTGCAACCAGGAAGTGAAGTCTTAAAAATTGCTGACTTGAGTCGGATTAAAGTTATAGTCCAAGTCTCTGAATTAGAACTAGCAAAAATTCAGGTAGGGCAATCTGTACAAGTGCGTTTAGATGCCTTTCCCGATCAAACAATCATTGGTAGAGTAGCACGTATTTCTCCATCTGCTGATGCTACAGCCCGGTTAATACCGATAGAAGTAGTCATTCCCAACAGTGGCGGAAAAATTGGTAGCGGACTACTAGCACGAGTTAATTTTACTACCCAGACACCACAGCGAGTCGTGGTGTCACAAACAGCAATTAATAAAAATGACCAACAAACCCAATCGGAAAATAGTACAGGTACGGTATTTATCGTCAAGGAAACCGAGGGGAAACCCAAGGTAAAAGAACAATCTATAACTTTGGGTAAAAAAGCTGATGGTAATGTAGAAGTTCTTTCTGGGTTACAACCAGGAGAAAGTTATGTTGTTCGCAGTAGTAAGCCCTTAAAAGATGGTGAAGTCGTCAAGTTATCCATTTTGTCGGAAAAAGATTTAAACAAACCGCAAAGGACACAAAGAAAGAATTTGTAAGTTTTTTTAGCAAGGGCTAATTTGTCAGATGCAGTTTAAATTTTGAATTGGTAAAGATGCAAACAACAAACAACAACGGCTTTAGTATCAGCGCCATTTCTATCCGTCAGCATATTGGTACTCTCATGCTGACTTTGGCTGTAATTGTCATGGGCGTATTTTTCATTATTCGTTTACCTGTAGATTTACTTCCATCAATTACTTATCCCCGCATTGGTGTGCGAATAGAAGCACCGGGAATTTCTCCAGAAGTAGCAGTTGATGAAGTTACAAAACCGCTGGAAGAATCTTTTTCGGCGACAGAAGGTGTAATTCAAGTTTTTTCTCAGACCCGTGAAGGTCAAGTGAGTTTAGATCTGTATTTTCAACCAGGAGGAAATATTGACCAAGCATTGAACGATGCTACAGCTACCTTTAACCGAGCTAGAAACAGATTACCAGATACTATCCAAGAACCGCGTTTATTTAAAGTCGATCCTTCCCAATTACCAGTTTATGAATTTGCGCTCACTTCACCTACACTTAAAAATGTTGATTTGCGAGTTTTTGCTGAAGAAGAATTAGCTCGTGAACTCGGTGTAGTACCAGGTGTAGCGGTGGTAGATGTCTCAGGAGGAGTCCAGGAAGAAGTTAGAGTCAATATTGATTTAGAGCGCCTCCAGTCCATTGGTGTCGGTTTAACTGATGTGTTAAACGAACTCCAAAATCGTAACCAAGATATCTCCGGGGGCAGAATTTTAGGACCCAATTCTGAACCCTTAACCCGGACTGTGGGACGCTTTCAGAATGCAGAGGAAATAAACAATCTTTCCTTTGAAGTATCAACTCCTAATTCTCCTATCAAAAATCGTGTTTATTTGCGTGACTTTGCTGAAGTTATTGATGGTTCAGAACAGCAACGGGTGTACGTTTTACTCGATGGACAAGAAGCGGTAAAAGTCAGCATTCAAAAACAAGCAGATGCTAATACTGTCAACGTTGTTGATGGAGTCAAACAAAGATTAGAAGAACTTAAACAATCTGGTGTTATTCCTCCCGAAGCAACTTTCACAGCTACTTTAGATGAATCAATATTTATCCGTAATTCTCTAGCTAATGTTACTTCTTCAGGTTTGATCGGTTCGGGTTTAGCGGCAATAGCAGTTCTATTGTTTTTAGGTTCTCTACGGCAAACATTCATTATTGTCCTGTCTATTCCCTTAGCAACCTTAGCGGCAATAATTATGATGGGAATGTTTGGTTTATCCCTGAATATTTTTAGCTTGGGTGGTTTAGCTTTAGGCGTGGGAATTGTAGTTGATAATTCCATCGTCATGTTGGAAAATATTGCCGAGGGAATTAATCAATCAAAATTACAAAATCAAACATCAAAATTATCACCTGCGTTAATTATTCAACAAGCAGCACAAAGTAGTCAGGAAGTTGAATCAGCCTTACTTGCTTCTACCAGTACAAACTTAGTAGCAGTATTACCATTTTTGCTGATTGGCGGTTTTATCTCATTACTATTTAATGAGTTAATTCTCACCATCAGCTTTTCGGTAGCAGCTTCAATTTTAATTGCTGTCACCGTTGTCCCCATGTTGACATCGCGGTTATTAGCATTACCAATTCCTATTTCTCTGAATGATTTTTGGTTTTTTCAGGCATTTAATCGCCGTTTTGATGCAGCTACGAGAGTATATGGCAGTTTTTTATCTGGAATATTACGTTGGCGGTTATTAACAATTGCGATCGCAATTATTTTATTAGGTGGCGGTAGTTATTGGATAGCACCTCAGCTTCCCCAAGAAATTCTTCCCCCCATCAACACCGGACAAGTTAGCTTAATAGCTCAATTTCCCCCCGGTACACCTCTAGAAACCAACCAAAAAGTGATGAAGGCTGTAGATGACATTCTCCGTCAGCAGCGAGAAACAGAATATGTCTTCTCTACAGTTGGTGGTTCTCTTTTTGGTAGCAATAGTACCGCCAACCCCTTGCGGAGTTCCAGCACCATTACCCTGAAACCAAACTCAGATATAGAGAATTATATTGAGCGTGTCACCAAAGAATTTGGCAAGCTTAATTTAGTAGATATTCGTTTGCGTCTCTCCCCTGGTCGTGTCAGGGGTTTAATTCTCAACAACTCTCCCGTTCGCGGTGCTGACGTGGATTTAATTCTGCAAGGAAATGACTCGGAAACCTTAGAAAAAGCAGGTCGTGAATTATTAAAAACCTTAGAAGAGAAAGTCACCTCAGTTAGATTCCGTCCTGATGCAGATGCACGTCAACCAGAAATCCAGATTTTACCCGACTGGGAACGAGTGGCTAATGTTGGTTTAAATACCAAAGATATTGGCGAAACAATTCAGACCGCAATTACAGGTAGCGTACCCACTCAACTGCAACGCAATAGCCGTTTGGTTGACGTGCGAGTTGAGTTAGATAAAGACTCGGTAAAAACAGTTTCCCAGTTAGAGAGATTACCTTTATTTGTAGACAACAATTACCAAATTCGCTTGAGTGATGTAGCAACAATTGCTGAAGGTCAAGCACCAGGAGAAATTCAACGTATTAACCAGCGCCAAGTTTTCTTAATTGCTGGTAATTTGGCAGAAGGAGCAAGTCTGAGTCAAGCCTTAGAACAGGTAAATCAAGTCGTTAACAGTGCAGATTTCCCTCAAGGTATAAGTCTTTTGCCCAGTGCCACAGTAGAATCAAATCAACAACTACAAAACTCGCTGCAACTGTTGGGAGGTTTAGCAATCTTCTTAGTCTTTGTGGTGATGGCTGTACAATACAATTCCCTGGTTGACCCTTTGGTAATTCTGCTTACCATTCCGCTGGCTTTAGCTGGTGGTATTTTTGGGCTTTATATGACTGACACTGCCATTGGTGCAACAGTCATTGTGGGTGCAGTTTTATTAGTAGGTATTGTGGTTAACAACGCCATTATTATGGTGGAATTAGCCAATCAAATTCGAGAAAGAGAAAAAATTGACCGTCGCACCGCTATTTTAAAAGCAGCACCTCAACGTTTACGCCCTATTTTAATGACAACAATTACTACAGTTTTAGGGATGTTTCCCTTGGCTTTGGGAATTGGGGAAGGATCAGAGTTTCTTCAACCTTTGGGTGTGGTAGTCTTTTCTGGGTTATCTTTAGCAACACTGCTAACCCTGTTTATTATCCCCTGTTTTTATACTCTGTTGCACGATGTAATTGGTGGACGTTGGGCAAAACCTGTATTTATCAAATTCCGTATCTGGAAGAAAAATTTCAATAAAGCATAATTCTCTCAGATAAAAAAGATACCCTAATTTTTCAAGAATTGGGGGATCTGAGTTTTTCAATGATCACAAATTCACTAACTCTTTATGTTTTACAATACAGTGCCAAAGTTTCCTGATGCACATAGGCAACATTTAGCCATTCTATAGCAGGAGTCAGGAGTCAGGAGTCAGGAGTCAGGAGTCAGGAGTCAGGAGTCAGGAGTCAGGAGTCAGGAGTAAGTAAGTCGATGGGAAAAAACTGAAGTATATAACAAAAAGTAAATTCACCAAAACCCTCTTCCCCGTTCCCCTCTTCCCCTCTTCCCCGTTCCCCGTTCCCCGTTCCCCGTTCCCCGTTCCCCGTTCCCTGTCCTCACAGATAGCTTTTTCAGCAAACCCTAGCTAGGATATTTGTAAAATTTATGCCATCGGTCTCTGAGACCGGGAAAATCATCAATTTGCAATATCTGGACTCTCAGGCAGTAATAGATTTATGATTGATGATCGTGGGTTTTTTTCAGAAAATAGAAAGATTATGAACGCTCAAGAAATTATTCGTTCTATCGAAGCGGAACACATTAAATCCGATCTGCCCGAAATTTATGTAGGTGATACAGTACGGGTGGGAGTCAAAATTAAAGAAGGCGAGAAATACCGCGTCCAACCCTATGAAGGAGTGGTAATTGGTAAGCGCAATGGCGGAATTAACGAAACAATCACCGTCCGTCGGGTTTTTCAAGGTGTAGGCGTTGAGCGAGTATTTTTGCTGCATTCACCCCGGATTGATAACATCAAAGTTATGCGCCGTGGTAAGGTAAGACGCGCTAAACTATATTATCTGCGTCAGCTATCTGGTAAGGCCACCCGGATTAAGCAACGGTTTGACCGCGCCCTGTGATTTGGTTAGTCCTAGTAGTAGGACCCAGGAATCTCAAGCTAAAAGCGGCATCTGCCGCTAATTTGCTTTTTCAAAAAAATTAAGTTACAATAACAAAGGAATTGTGTTAAACTAAAAAAAGTTCAGCGCAATCCCTGAAACAAAAACAGCTTGTGCGCTCTTAGTTCAGTTGGTAGAACGCAGGTCTCCAAAACCTGATGTCGGGGGTTCAAGTCCTCCAGGGCGCGCTAAAAAGCAAAAAATATAGCCCGAAACAAAAACGCATCTGCTACAATAGCAGCCAGCGTTGATTATTTCGGGTCTAATTATTTTTTACTGACAGCTTTTTTGTTTCCATCAAATGGGTCAAAGCTGTAAACCTTGGTGCAAAATAACAAGGTGAAGCAATGTAAGAAACGGGGGGTATGACGACCGTGGCCAAAAAAAACGAAGCAGAAATGCCAGAAACCGGAAATGGGTTTAGCTTAAACAACTTCTTCCAAGGAACAAAGGAAGAACTTGACAAAGTGGTTTGGCCCAGTCGGAAGCAGTTGGTGAGTGAATCAGCAGCTGTGTTATTAATGGTGACACTCTCCGCATCTTTGATATATTTGGTCGATGGATTGTTTGCTTGGGCAGCAAAACAGGTATTCTGATGACTTTTGCAACAGACGAACCACGGGATGCTTTGCAGTCAGAGGAAGCACTAGAAGCAGCGCACAAAGAAGCACGCTGGTATGCGGTGCAAGTAGCTTCTGGCTGTGAGAAGCGCGTGAAGACAAATTTAGAGCAGCGAATTCAAACTTTTGATGTAGCTGACAAAATCATCCAGGTAGAAATTCCCCACACGCCAGCGGTAAAAATCCGTAAAGATGGTAGCCGCCAGCACACAGAGGAAAAGGTCTTTCCAGGGTATGTGTTAGTGCGGATGATGCTGAGTGATGATACTTGGCAGGTGGTACGTAACACTACCCATGTAATTAACTTTGTGGGAGCCGAACAAAAACGTGGCAGCGGCAGGGGTCGTGGTCACGTCAAGCCAGTACCCCTGAGTAACTCAGAAGTAGAACGTATATTCAAACAAACGACAGAACAAGAACCAGTAGTCAAAATTGATATGGCTACAGGTGATAAGATAATGGTGCTTTCGGGTCCGTTCAAGGATTTTGAAGGTGAGGTGATTGAAGTTTCGCCAGAACGGAGTAAACTAAAAGCTCTACTCTCGATTTTCGGACGAGATACACCAGTAGAATTGGAATTTAATCAGGTAGAAAAACAGAGCTAAATCCAAATGGCGAAGAAAGTAGTAGCGGTCATTAAATTGGCCTTGAATGCTGGGAAAGCCAACCCAGCACCGCCTGTAGGTCCCGCACTGGGTCAACATGGCGTTAACATCATGATGTTTTGCAAAGAGTACAACGCCAAAACAGCAGACCAAGCTGGAATGGTGATACCCGTAGAAATTTCGGTGTTTGAAGACCGGAGTTTTACATTTGTACTCAAAACACCCCCAGCATCAGTATTGATTCGCAAGGCAGCGAAAATTGAAAGAGGCTCCAATGAACCCAACAAAAAGAAAGTTGGGAGCATTACCAAAGCACAGTTAAAGGAAATAGCCCAAACTAAACTTCCTGACCTCAACGCTAACGACATCGACGCAGCGATGAATATCGTGGCAGGAACAGCCAAAAACATGGGTGTTACTATCACAGATTAATAGGTGACAGGTGACAGCAAATAAGAAAGATAAAAACTGTCAACTAGCAACTTGCCAAGAACCAAGAACCAATTACAAAATCCAAAATCTAAAATCCAAAATCGTATCGGGGGAGAGGTGAGATACTTCGAGATCACCCCAGGAGAAAAAAATGGGAAAGAAAATATCACGCCGCTTGCAGGCGTTGCAAGACAAAGTAGAAGAGATGGATTACGCACCATTAGATGCGTTAAATCTGTTAAAAGAGACAGCAACAGCTAAATTCAGCGAAGCCGCAGAAGCACATATCCGGCTAGGAATTGATCCCAAGTATACAGACCAACAGCTGCGGACAACGGTAGCACTGCCTAAAGGTACAGGGCAAATAGTGCGGGTAGCAGTTATCGCTAGAGGTGAAAAGGTAACAGAAGCCACTAATGCGGGTGCTGACATAGCTGGTTCCGAAGAACTGATTGACCAAATTCAAAAAGGCATGATGGACTTCGACAAGCTCATTGCTACTCCCGATGTGATGCCACAGGTAGCAAAGCTGGGTAAGTTGCTTGGTCCTCGTGGTTTGATGCCATCACCCAAAGGTGGTACAGTGACATTTGATGTAGCTGGTGCGATCTCCGAATTCAAAGCTGGTAAATTAGAATTTCGTGCTGATCGGACTGGTATTGTCCATGTTATGTTTGGTAAGGCTTCCTTCTCCCCTGAAGATTTATTAGTCAACCTCAAAGCTTTGCAAGAGACAATTGACCGTAACCGTCCTTCAGGAGCAAAAGGCCGTTATTGGCGTACATTTTACGTCTCTGCCACAATGGGACCTTCGATTAAAATCGATATCAGCGCCCTCAGAGATTTAAAACTGACTGACGCTGCATAATTTAGTAATGGGTAATAGGTAATTGGTAATAGCTGAATATTATCACCAATGACCAATGACCAAAATTGAATAAGCAAAGCCGGAGACAGCAGGTGCTAAGAGCTTAAATATCCTGCCGAGGTTGTAATTTTAAATGACTGAAGTTTGCTCAACACAAGTATGAGAACTAAAGCATTAAAAGTACCACTGTGAAACCCCGGCTAAGATAGCTGGGGTTTATCGTTTTCGGCACGTCAGAACAAAGGTGACTGGGGACTGGGGACTGGGGACTGGAAAAATTAAACTTTTGCCTTTTGCCTTTTGCCTTTTCCCACTGACCACTAATAAGATTTTGCCCTTGGAGGTGAAAAGATAATGGGTCGAACGTTAGAAAATAAGAAAGAAATAGTAGCTGACCTCAAAGGCACTTTGAGTGAGTCAACTTTAGCACTGGTAATTGATTACCAAGGTCTAACAGTTGCCGAAATCACTGACTTAAGGCGGCGTTTGCGTCCTAGTGGCACAGTCTGCAAGGTGACTAAAAACACCTTCATGGGCATTGCCATTCAGGAAGATGAAAAATGGCAACCTTTGTCAGAACTGCTCAAAGGTTCTTCTGCCTTTTTACTAGTTAAAGAAGATTTTTCTTCAGCAATTAAGGCTTACCAAGAATTCCAAAAAACCTCCAAGAAGACAGAACTTCGTGGCGGCGTTATGGACGGTCGCCTGTTGAAAGAAGCGGATGTCAAAGCACTAGGAGACTTGCCATCTAAGGAACAACTCATGGCGCAAATTGCTGGAGCTATCAACGCTTTGGCTACCAAAATTGCTGTGGGTATCAACGAAGTTCCCAGTTCTTTGGCTCGCGGTATTCAGGCTGTCGCTGATAAAGACAAAGACAATAGTGCTGAAACTGCGACTGAATAAAACTTTTTCATTAGTTGAATGCTGTTAGTCGCAACTAATAACTAATGACTAATGAATAACTGACAAAAAACACATCAAAATTTTTTAGGAGTATATCCATGTCTGCTGCAACCGAACAAATTTTAGAACAGTTGAAATCTTTGACCTTGTTGGAAGCATCTGAATTAGTTAAGCAAATTGAAGAAGCTTTTGGTGTAAGTGCTGCTCCTGCTGCTGGTGGAATGATGATGATGGCTGCTCCTGGTGCTGCTGCTGCTGAAGTAGTAGAAGAGAAGACCGAATTTGATGCCATTCTCGAATCTGTACCAGCTGATAAGAAGATTGCAGTTCTGAAGATTGTCCGTGAAATCACAGGTTTAGGTCTCAAAGAAGCTAAAGACTTAGTAGAAGCTGCTCCTAAGCCAGTTAAAGAAGGTGTAGCTAAGGACGCTGCTGAAGACATCAAGAAGCGCATCGCCGAAGCTGGTGGTACAGTAACCATCAAGTAATTTGTAACTTATAATTCTTAATTCGTAATTATGATCTTAATTAGGAATTAGGAATTATTAATTAGTTAATTAAGGAGTCTTGTGAGACTCCTTTTTTAATGTTTAATTTTGACTTGTTCAACATTGTTTAGCACTGGCAGGATTAACAAAATCATGTAAATCTGCATCCCAAATACTGATGTAGATGAAATCACAGTTTTGCCGGACTATTTGACCTTTCATTGAACCTTTACTAAAGGTAAAATTATCTGTTTGACGCTGTTGAATCTGTTGCAGTCCTTGTTTAATTTCTGCTGTAGCTTTTCCAGATAATAAACCATTTAAGGTTGTTTGCATAAGTTGATTGTCTACAGATGAGGCGAAAGCTACTTCAGTTTGCCTGAGTCTACCAGTGTCACGATCAAATAAATAACCTAAATCTATTTGGTTTGGGACTACTTTATAAGTGATAGCACGGGTATTACGCCATAATCCCCTTAGATCCTTTTTTGGTTTGCCCAGTGCTGCTTCTACACTACTTCTTGATGTGCCTGTAGGAAATACTGGTACACTTTGCCTGACGTTGGTGGCTAATTGATCAGATAATTCTTGTCTTTTTTTAACTGGCTTTTTCTGGGTATTTAAAAATACCTCTGCTGTGGGAACTATTTCTGGTTGAGCTTCCTGTTGTTGTATTTCTGCTTCTGGTGTTGATGTGACTATGGGAGTGGGAGTATCTTGGATTACAGGATCATCTACTGGTGGTGGTGTTAATGGCTGGGAAGAATTGGTTTCTGGTATGGGACTAGAAATGATTTCTTGTTTAATAGGGGGAGGGGGAGTTGGTTTAATTACTGGTGTTGGGGAAACTTCCTCAGCTACAGGGGAATTTGTCGGTAAAACATTGGGAGTCTGTGTTTCTCTGATAACAGTAGAGTTGGTGGCCATTGGGGCTGAAGATTGTGACTGCCTGCTAATGCTAGAAATTGCTACGGCACCAATTAAACTACCGATTACCACACTACCAACAATGACAGCAGGTTTTTGCCAGTTTGCAGGATTCTTAATTTCTCTGATAACGGGAGTTTTTGCAGGTGAATATATTGGCTGGGTTTGGTGGCTTGTTGGAGGAGGGGGGCTAAGGCTAATTGTGGCGCTGGTAGTGGGAGAATGGGAAGAAATAGGATGACCAGATTTTAAAGCGTAAAGCATTTTACTGGCTGTGGTGTAGCGATCGCCAGGACGTGCTTCAATAGCTTGAGTGAGTATGTTCACCATTTCTGGGGAGACACCAGCAGCGTATTGTTGCCAAAGTATTTGCCCTGTTTGGGGGTGAGTTTCTAATTCTTGGGGTTGTTTACCTGTGAGTAGATAAATCGCCGTCAAGCCTAAACTATAGATATCAGTAGCATACACTGGGCGACCGATGGCTTGCTCACTTGGCATATACCCTGGTGTACCTATGACGATTGATTGTATGGCATTTCCTGAAGGATTGATGAGGGTACGGATAGTTTCTTTAACGGCACCGAAATCGATTAAAACTGGTTTGTTATCGTGGGAGCGAAGTATTATATTATCTGGTTTTATATCTCGATGAATGATGCCTTTGCTGTGGACATAATCTAAAACTGGCAGCAAACTTAACAGAATTTCCCGAACAATAGTTTCGTTTAATTTGCCTTTTGATTGGATAATATGGGTGAGGGTTTGTCCTTGAATCCATTCTTGAACAAGATAAAATTTACCATTTTCAGGAAAGTAGGCGTAAAGTTTGGGTATTTGATCACTTGTTTCCCCCAAATTTTCCAAGATAGCAGCTTCTCGCTCAAACCTTTGTTGAATCATTTGAGAGGTCGCTGGATCATGGTTAATGGGTTTAAGTTCCTTGATGACAAAGCGACGACGGGAAGGTAGATGGGTATCTTCCGCGAGAGAGGTTTCCCCAAAGCCCCCTGCACCGAGTACCTGGATAACTTGATAGCGGTTGTTTAACAGTTTTGTTGTCATGAAACGTTACACGCGAGATCCTTTCCCAATGTATACCAGATACTCTGACGATATAGCGATGGGATGTTTCCTGGTGATTTACAATTGTGCAGAAAGCAAATTTGCACCTAGCAGATGTGCTAATGCTTTTCCTCCTTCTTCCATGATAGTGTTATGATTCGATTCCATTAAGGGACGGATAAATATTGCCAAGATGTCCATCCAAGCTTTTGTGGTTTTGACTTTCCAGGTGTAGCGGACTAAAGTCCCTTTTTCAATTGACTCCAGTTCCCATAAACCAACACCATCTACATTTCCTTTAGCAACTAATTCTAGCACTATTGGCGGTTGGACTCGAATTAATTTGGTGTCGAATGCAATTTTATAATATAGGGGTGTTTTCCAGATGAAACGGTGGTAATCTTGGATAGGAATCACTCTTTCTACATATTTCCACCAAGTCGGCCAGTTTGGATAATTAATAATTTCTGACCACACTTTTTCTATGGGTGCGTCAATAATCCAAATTGTGATGAATTTATATTCTGTCATGATGTGATTTAAACTTGAAGTTTTTATCTTTATATTGGCGTTATTGGCGGTTATAAAACTAACCTACACAGGGAATACACACATTGGCTTCCCTTTCGCTGAAAGCGTTTCCGAAGGGTAGGGTGTGTGGGTTTTTCTATTGCCTGTACTCAGTATGTAAATGAGCAAAAGAATTTATTTTTCTCTGTTATACCCATTTATTAACCTGACACAAATAATCTATCTATTTTTTCCTGCAAGGCAGGAATTTTAGCTGTGAAATGGATAAAAAATGTCCCCTCTTCCAATGAAGTTTCGCTAACTTTGGCGTAAATATCTTCACTCATTTCTTGAGAATCATTAGTGGTAAATAAATTAATTTTGAGATTTGCAAAGATGGGAGGAACAGCATTATCAGTTAGAAACTCAACTTTAACCTTTGCGCCTTTCTTCGATAGTTGGATAAAACGACCCTGAAATATATTATTACCAAGATGTTTCCCTTCTAAAATTGTGTACTGAATGGCGACCTCTTCAGTCAAATTTACAAAAATTTCGTCTTCACTTGGCAAAAAGAGATTATAAGCACCCCGAATTCCGCCAACATCATAGATGATAATCGGCTCTTTCACCCCTTTCGGTTGTACTTGCTTTTGTCCACGAACTGAAACGATTGACTCCGATTCCCTAAGAGTAGATTCAGAAATCAGGATTTGACCTCCAGTTGTATAAGATTCAATGCGATAGGTGAGATTAACTTGACTACCGACAATGCCGTATTTAGTCCGTTTCTCTGAGCCAATATTGCCCAAAACTACTAATCCGGTGTTGATGCCAATACCCATTTCCAGTTGGGGAAAACCGAGGTTTTTCAATTTCTGATTGACAGTTCCAATTGCTAATTGCATTTTTACTGCACAAGCAATAGCTCTTAAGGCATCATCATTTCGTTCTGTCGGCGCACCAAACAATACTAAAATCCCATCACCCATAAATTCATTAATGCTTCCTTGATATTGGGTAATAATATCAGCCATACTTTCTAGATAAATATTGAGGACTGTGATCACCTCTTCAGCCGATAAGCGTTCTGATGCGGCAGTAAAACCGCGTAAATCTGAAGTCAGAATCGTGATTTTCCGTCTCTCACCACCGAGATTTAAAGATTGGGGACTGTTGAGTAAATTCGTGACAATTTCATCACTCAAATAGCGACCAAATACTTGACGAATTAGGATATTCCTTTTTTCTAAATCTTCATTCGCGCCAGCTAAATCAGCAGTACGTTCCCTAACTCGACTCTCTAGCTCTTTAGTTGTTTGATTTAGTCTGTTCATAACTAATGCCAGACCAGATATCCCTAAAAAAGAAAAGCCTGCCAACATAATAGATGCTGTTCCTAATGCTTTTTTCGTCTGGTCAGTAATTTTATCTAAAGGTTCACTAATGGCTATTACGCCCCTTATATCTCCCACATTCCAATTTTTTTTAGGACTTTCTGGATCAGTATTATGACAAGCTACACAACTAGTTTCCATAATCATTGCTTGGGCATATTTCCAGCGGGGGCGATTATTATTTTTCTCAAGCCGATAAAATTCCTTATTTTCAGGATTTTCTCGGAAGTATGTCAGTGCTTCCTCTGCAAATTTATTTTTGGCGCGGTCTTTTCTCCAGGCGTAAGGATAATCACTGTATAAGCTAATTGCCGAGCCTTCTTCTTTACCAGTAATTTGCTGTCCCAGTTCAATGATAAAAGTAGCAGGGGGCGGAATACTTCCCTCTCTTAAAAAATAATCGTGTCGGATGGTAACATCTTTTATTTTTCCCAAACGAACCGCTGCGGCTCGACTGTAGAGTTGCCAAGTCTTAACAATTGAATTAGCTTGATCTCTAGAATTCTGAAGTGATTGTAACTCTATTAGACTATTGGAGAGACTAGACATATTGGATAGTGCAACCCCTATTCCAATACAAAATAGAATAATCAGGCAAATCACAGTCTGCTTTAGAAAAAGATTGAGAAACCAGTTTTTTAGTTTGAAAAATAACTGCGCCATTTCATAACCTTAAGTTTGAGAATATCAGGAATTACGCATTAATTAACATCCTGCACCAATAAAAATTGCTGACTAAATACTTAAAAGGTATTCTATATGGCAAGTATAGCAGAAGGCAAGAGGCAATAGGCAAAAGGCAAGAGTAAAACCCTTGTTATTCCTTGGTTTCAAGGACTAATCATGTCCTAATTATCCTGGCTACAGCTATAAATAATGTCAATAATAATACACAAATTTTAATAAATAACTAAATAATCGCATTAAGCACCAGTATTCAGCGGCTTTGTTTTCATGAAATATGCTACACAAGATGCCTTGCAAATGTATATCGATATAGTTTAGGTTGCTGGTTTATCTATCTATAGTTTCGTTTTTTATTTGTAGATTGACTAGCCCTTGATTCTAATGTAAAAATGGGAATTTCTTCAAGTTCAGCGTCACTTAAATTATATTGTTCACAAACCAAACTTAAGCGATTTCCTGGAGTTGTGACTGCATTAACTGAATGGGTTAAATCACCTTGAAAGTAAACCAAGGTGTTAGTTTGCGGTTTAACTTGTCCAACTTGGCGTTTAGTTGACTTCAGCACCAATTCCCCTCCCTCCATGTTTTCCGGTACTCGCACATAGAGAACGCTGACAAGGTGAGGTGGTTCAATGGTTTTGCAATAAGAACGCAAAGAGCGATCTATGTGTGGATCGACACGAGAACCTTCTTTTAATAGTAAGGGGTTGAGATAGAAAGCATTACAATTGGGCTGAAGTGCTAAATCTAAATAAGGTTTAAAAAAGGGAAATTTTTGGGCGACTGTTGTTAATCCCTGACGCTGAAAAACTACGGAAAATCCTTTGGTATTAATGAAATCGCGGTTGAGGTTGTTGATAACAAAGTAAGGACTAGCTTGAATTTCTCCCCACAAGTCATTCAGGTAATTATTAGGTAAAACGTTGGTTTGTAGTTGATAGTATTTCACATTCGGTAAATCACAAACTTATTTATTTAGGTTCGGTGTAGGGAAGCAAACAAAATTTTTCTGAATTTACACATTACACATTCCGCAGAATTCGCTCAATCATCCCATTTGCTTGGGAGGCATAACCACCACCAAACAAATTAAAATGATTCAAAACGTGATATAGATTATAGAGTGTTTTCCGTCGTTCATAACCATCTTCTAAAGGAAATACTTCCTCGTATCCTTTATAAAAATCTGCTGGAAACCCCCCAAATAATTCTGTCATGGCAATATCAACTTCTCGATCACCAAAATAAGTGGCTGGATCAAAAATCACAGGTTCAGCATCAATAGTAAATCCTGCATTTCCTCCCCATAAATCTCCATGTACTAAGGCAGGTTGTACTTGATGCTCTGCTAATAATTCTGGAATAGCGGCTAATAATTTATCTTGTAAAGGAAAACTCCCTCCTCGTTGCTTTGCTAATTGAAATTGATAACCTAAACGATGTTGGGTGTAAAATTCTATCCAGTCAGATTTCCAAGTATTAATTTGGGGTGTGGAACCAATAGTATTATTCATGTTCCAGCCAAACCCTTGGTTACTAATAGTTGTGTGCATTTCTGCTAAATTACGCCCCATTTTCTGCCAAGATTTGTTATTACCATCGGTCATTTCTAGCCATTCCAATACTATATAACTAGAATTACCTGTAGTTCCCCAACATAAAGGTTGAGGAACACGAATAGTATTTGTTTGATACATTTGCTGTAAACCCAGCATTTCGGCTGCAAACATTTCTGCTTGAGAGGCCTGGTTAAGTTTAACAAAGTAAGTGACTTTACCATCACTAACTGCATAACCTTGGTTAATACAGCCACCACTTACAGATAAATGTTGTGAGGTTTGAAATTTATGTCCAGTTACTTGGCTAATATGAGTATCTATTTCCTGCCAAATCATAGTTTATGAGTTGTTAATGTAAATGGTGGGTTACGGCGCAATGGCCGCAAATCTGAATCTTAATTATCTGATCTTGTGCGCCTAACCCACCCTACAGTTTTTGGGTAATTTATTTTTTGCTGTTCCCTACGCTGGTTTGATCACAACTACAGCATAAGCTTCGGGGGATAAATACTGTTGTGCAGCTTGCATTAAATTATTTGCGTCTTGTGCTTGTATATATTGGGGATAGTTAAATGCAGGTTCTAAGTCACCTATTAAAGATTGATAATAACCATACAATCCGGAGCGATCGCTTGGTGTTTCATTCCCAAATATAAACCGATTAGCTACCCGTCTTTGCACACGAGCAATTTCTGATTCTTTGACTAATTCTGTTTGTATTGTTCGCAAATGTTGAGCGATCGCCTCTTCTACGGCTGCTAAATTTTCCACTTCGCATTTAGCAGAAATAGAAAATATTCCTTGGAGTCTATGATTCATATTACTAACAGAAATTGAGGAAACAAGTCCTCTTTCTTCCCTTAAATCATGGACTAATCTAGATGTGCGTCCATGTCCCAAAATTCCCGCTAACACATCCAAAGCATAAGTATCATTTAAATCTACTAATCCAGGTACTCGCCACAGCATAATTAACCTGGCTTGTTGTAGACTTTCATCAATAAATTCGCGGCGGACAATTTCTGTAAATGCCGGTTCTTGACTAATTGTTAATTGTTGATTGTTAACTGTTGATTGTTCACTGTTTTTACTAAATCCCTCAGCGATAATTTCTACTAATTGTTCTACAGGTAAATTACCTACCGCTACCGCAGTGATTGAAGATGGTTGATACCAAGTATGATGGAAATCGCGCATTTGTTGGGGTGTAACTTGGGAAATTACTGCTTCGGGACCGAGTACCGGACGACGATAGGGTAAAACATCAAAAGCGGTTTCCATTGTGCGCCGATAAATGCGCCTTCTGGGGTTATCTTCTGAACGTCGAATTTCTTCTAAAACGACTAATCTTTCTCTCTCAAAAGCATCATCAGGAACAGTAGGATTACAGACAACATCTATTTGCAGTGGTGCTAATTCTGCAAAGTCTTTGGGTGCAGTCGTGATATAATAATGTGTATAATCTTGGCTGGTTGCAGCATTAGTGACAGCGCCGCGCTCTTCA
Organism: Anabaena sphaerica FACHB-251; assembly: GCF_014696825.1. NCBI lineage: Bacteria > Bacillati > Cyanobacteriota > Cyanophyceae > Nostocales > Nostocaceae > Anabaena > Anabaena sphaerica. Next base: position 28,271 of record NZ_JACJQU010000008.1, read on the forward strand.
ATCCGACGTTCAAACTCACCACTAGCTAGTCGCTCTGTTCCTTTAAAAACAATATGTTCTAAAAAGTGAGCCATGCCATTAATAGCATCTGACTCGACAGCAGAACCTATTTTTACCCATACATTCAGGTTAACTGCTTCCACCGGCATTTGTTCGGCGATGATGGTTAAACCATTTGGTAGATGATGCACCTTGGGGGCATGAAGGCGAGGAAATTTCAACAAAGTTGATGTCATTGGTGGTGAGAGCAATGTTACTTTCTTTATCTTAGCTAGGAGTGATTCAGACGGTAAGACTTGATCATCCAGCCTATCTATTCATAACCATGAAAAATCCCTGAAACGCTTAGGAATCGTTGGGTATCTATTGTAGAGATTTTTGATGGTGATGCACCCTATCAACCTAGAGGAGCGATAGCTTAAGCTTGGTTCGTTGCTGAGGTGATTCTGCTCGAATTACAGATGTCTGTGCAACTAATCAAGCCGCAGGTTTGCGTATTAACAACTGTTGCGTAAACACGAAATGTATTTTATACTTACAAAGAAGCTATGACGATGATGATAAAATTTAGCAATCCGAAACCATTCGTGAGAAAGTACGGAGATGTAAATCTCTATTTTACAGGTATTACAGACTGCATACTTTCTTATATATCATCCGGTGAAGCATAATTAATTGCATCTTTAAAAGCATACTACGTAAGTATTCCGTCCATATTCCTCTATACTGAGATTTAAATTATGCCAGAATTACGAACAGAACTAGGCGATTTTTCTAGTATTATTTGCTTTAAAGCAGTTATTACAGGCATGGAAGACGCTCTAGGAGAAAAAGCTACAGCCATTGCACTAACCACAGCCGGTCGTGCTAGGGGTAAAAAGTTAGCTAAAGATTTAGGTTTAGTGGGAACTTCAATTTCTTTAGATGAAACAGCAGCTAAATTAAAGCAGGCTTTAGGCAAGGAAGGTACACGTTTGTGTATAGTTCATAAAATTGTCGCTGAAGATGAAACCATTAAAGTTTATACTACTGAAACCGTGTGTTCTGCTGGTGAACCACTAAATTCACCCCGCAAATGCACTTTTACTATGGGCGCAGTTTGGGGTGCTATTGAGCAACTAATGGGTAAGCGTTTAAAAGGAGTACATACTGAATCCGTACTTAGAGGTGGTACTCATGATGTGTTTGAATTCACTCCTTTAGGATAACCGATATATATTTGACTATAGGTTTGGAAGTTAGGATTTTCTGCCAATCTTCAACTCTCACTGAGAATAATAGAGAATTCTCAAAATGGTAATAAACCCAGAAAAACATTTTTACTTGTCTCCACTTGTCTGGTTTCTCACGGACTTTCAGGTAGCAAGTGACAACTTTTTTCATACTAATATATTATCATGAAGTCACTGAGGCATAAACACCTGAATTAGCTTACCTTACCTTGTCGGAAGCAAGGTAAATACCCGGCTTAAAAGACTTCAACCCCTAAAAACATTTTGGGTTTTAGGGGTTGATGCCGGGGTTTTTATGCTATTTTTTGATAAACCCCTAGTTATCCTTAACTTTTTGCCATTGGTGGAAAAACAGAAATGCTTCTTGGTGCTTCAGTTGATGGTAAAAATTTATCTACCAACAATTGTTGGAAAGTCTTTAATGAATCTTGCCAGTTGTGAATTATTTGTTGCAAATCTTGTAATTTTTCAACCGGAGTATTTCCTAATAAGGAATAGTTGAAATTACCAGAAAACAAAATCGCAGCTGCTACTTTATCAGGAAACTGCACATTTGCTTGGTTAATACTTAAGTTGAGTATTCCCCGTTGCAAAGGATAACTTAACTGCAGGGAAGCATTAACTTTTGCTCCTGCAAATTCCTGCCATGAACCAGGTGCTAAAAGTTTACCATTGATGTATTGATATGCTTCCGCATCTGAGTTAAAAGTAACAAATCCTCTAGGGTTAATACCAACCCGCTGATATTCAACTTGAGATAGTTTTTCTACTAGCTGTTGTGTAATTTTGGGGATTTGAATTTCTCCCAGTTGTTTTGTACTTATGGCCTCTACTACAGTGACACTATTAGGCTGGGCAACAATTCCTACACCTGTGGTGAAAAATATCTGGACTACACCATTAGTATAAATCGGTTGTTTGGCTAACTCCCAATCTGCGGGAATAATCCCGGTATATTTCAGAAAATCGGGAGTGAGAACGGTGGGATTAAGATTTTTAGCGGTAATTGCGATCGCTAATTCCTGGATTTCAAAATTTTTACTCATGTTTAATTTTGCCTATTCTTGTCGCAGCATGAATACTTTATTACCAAATGCCAGTATAAAGCAGGTGACAGGGAACAGGTGACAGCTAACTCCCATACTGCCCGATTTAATTTAAAATTATGAGTAGTAATATTAAGAATTGTAAAATTAAGTATCAATGCCTAGTCTATCCCTGAACAACAGCCAATCCCGCGTCATCGTCATCGGTGCGGGAATAGGTGGACTAACCGCTGCCGCATTATTAGCACATAGAGGTTATAGCGTCTTAATTCTTGACCAGGCTTTAGTTCCCGGTGGTTGTGCTTCCACCTTTAAACGCCAAGGCTTTATCTTTGATGTCGGTGCAACTCAAGTTGCAGGGTTAGAACCAGGAGGAATTCATCACCGCATTTTCTCCGAATTAAATATAGATTTACCCGCAGCTACTCCTTGTGATCCAGCTTGTGCAGTTTATCTTCCGGGAGAGTCTACACCTATCAACGTGTGGCGTGATCCTGAAAAATGGAAACAAGAAAGACAAAGACAATTTCCAGGAAGTGACCCGTTTTGGCAATTATTGGCAACTTTATTTAATGCTAGTTGGGAATTTCAAGGACGTGACCCCGTTTTACCCCCCCGGAATTTATGGGATTTAGGACAATTAATAAAAGCAGTGCGTCCGAGTACATTTATTACTGCACCTTTCACTTTTATGACGGTGGGGGATGCTTTAAAATTATATGGTTTGGGAAATGACAAAAGACTGCGGAAATTTTTAGATTTACAACTCAAGTTATATTCTCAAGTTAGCGCCGAAGAAACTGCTTTGCTTTATGCGGCTACAGCGTTAAGTGTATCCCAATCACCCCAAGGATTGTATCACCTCCAAGGTAGTATGCAGGTATTGAGCGATCGCCTGGTCGAATCTTTAGAAAGAGACGGCGGTAAATTATTAATGCGTCACACCGTCGAAAAAATCAAAGTTGAAAATAACCAAGCTAACGCTGTAGTTATTAGAAATCAGAAAACAGGGGAAATTTGGACAGAAACAGCAGATCATGTAGTTGCTAACGTCACTGTTCAAAACTTAGTAGAATTATTAGCAGAAAATGCCCCATCTGGATATAAACAAAGAGTAGAAGAATTACCACCTGCTTCCGGTGCATTTGTGATTTATTTAGGTGTAGATAAGAGTGCAATTCCTGATGAATGTCCGCCCCATCTACAATTTCTATATGATATTAATGGTCCAATTGGTGAAAATAATTCCTTGTTTGTATCTGTAAGTCATGAGGGAGACGGACGCGCACCAAAGGGAAAAGCTACAATTATTGCTTCTTCTTTTGTTGATTTTACTCCCTGGTGGAATACTCAAGATTATCAAGGATTAAAACAAAAATTCACCCAAGATGCAATATCCAAACTTTCCCAATATTTCTATTTAAAGCCAGAAACAATTATTCATGTAGAAGCTGCTACACCTAAAACTTTTGCTCATTTTACAGGCAGAGAAAAGGGAATTGTGGGCGGAATTGGTCAAAGAATTCCTACCTTTGGACCCTTTGGTTTTGCTAATCGTACACCTATTAATAATTTGTGGTTAGTGGGTGACTCAACTCATCCAGGGGAAGGTACAGCAGGGGTAAGTTATTCAGCGTTGACTGTGGTTAGACAAATTCAAGCGCAATGGTAGATTTTTTCTCACGCAGAGGCGCAGAGAGGATTTTCGTTATGTCATGCACCTGAAATACATTGCATGGCAGACTAAGATATGCAGGTACTGAGAAAGCAAAAAGCAAAATAATAATATGCCCTGTGAGAAAAATAAACTATGGTAACAACAGCAACACCCGCAAAAAAATTGGACAAATGTCCGCAACTCGCGCTTTTCGTAATTGGGTAAAACTGGCAATAAATGAATAATATTCAACAAAAAAAAGGGACTAATTTGATACAGTCCCCAAGGGTAATCATTAAAATTCTCTCATCACCAATCACTCATTACCCATTACAACCCATCACTGATTGGTGATGCTGGAGATTGTTCCGCTTCAGGTGATGGCGTAGGTGATGACTCAGGTAATTGTGTAGGTGATATACGGGGTATCAAAAATTGTCTCCAAGTTCTAATTTGCTCTTGAGCATCTCTGTAAGCAGAACTACTACGGGGAATTAATCTAGCAGTAGCAATGCTTTGAGAAATATCAAACTCGCTTTGAGAACGTGCCATTTGTAACAATTGCTGACTCCATTGATCAATAGCTACGTTGACATCCATGCGTAAAACATTACGGTTTGACACCCGATCAGCCAACCGGATCGCTTCAGCTAAAGCTTCTGGTGTACCAGTAATAGCCACTTCTCTGGCTTTTCTCCAGTTTTCTCTGGCACGAATTTGTTCTTGCCAACTATCGACTGCTGTTTGTGCTTCACTAGCAAGCGCCCTTCCTGATGAAGCAATTTTTTGAGCTTCTCTAATAGCAGTGTTTAAATCACCACTTTCAGCAATAATCCTTGCTTGATCTAAATAAGGTTGGTCTTGGATGCGTTGAATTTTAGCAGTCCAAGTGCTAATTTTTTTCCGTGCTTCTGGATATAATGCACGACCAGAGCGAATTTGACTAGCTTCGGCGATCGCAGTTTGTAAAGAATTAATATCATCTAACAGAGCTATTTGGTCAGCACGTTCCAAATAAGGTCTGTCTTGAATAGATTCCACTTGGGAACGCCAGCGACCCATCTCCTGTCTAGCTTCTTGAGCGCGGGGGTTGCTATCAGGAATCTGTTGAGCTTCGGATATTGCTGCTGTTAAATCATTGATTGTGCCTTGACTAGCTAGAGTTCGCGCTTTTTCCAAACGAGAAACATCTTCAATTTCTAATTGCCAAACCGCTATCAGTTTTTGTGCTTTCTCATACACTTCCCTGGAAGCATCAATTTGTTGAGCTTGATAAATGGCTGCCTCTAAACCAGAAACCGTACCTATCCAAGCACTTCTTTGGGCTTCACCTAAAACAATAAAATCATCAATTTCTGATTGTAATGAAGCAATTGGCGGAATTTGTCTGGCAATGTCCAATGCTGTATCCGCGTCTCGCCTATCCATCTTGGCTTCTGCCAATTTCAGCATATTGCGCCCAAATTCAGGAATTAATTCCTGAGCTTTTTGATACAGGTAACTATCCGACTTAATCGATTCAGCTAATTTAATAGCTGCTAGGACATTATCTACTGAGCGACCTTTTGCTAGGCCTTCAGCCTTATAGAGTTTATCACCATCTTCCCGCGCAGTAACAATAATGCGATTTAGTTCGTCGTACTTAGTAGTTGCCCAATATTGATTATTAACACGCAGCAGTTTGGATGACAGCATAAACGCTGATTGCCAATGCCTTTGTCCCAGTTCTTTAATTGATTCTTGGTAGATTTCTTCTGCCTTAGACCAGGTAGACTGCCATTTAGTAATTTGCTCTTCTACTATTTTCCGAGCTTCCAGGTCTTCCGGAATTTGCCGAGCAGTTGCGATCGCTTCCTCTAAATTCCCAGATTGGAAACTTTGATCAGCTAACTTAAGAATATCTCGTGACCACTCTTCTAAAAAAGTATTAATTTGTCCCCTGAGTGGGTGGTTTTCTGGTAATTCTCTCACCAGTGCGATCGCTTGTAATAAATCGTTCACATTCTGCTTAGAAGCTGCCAAGGAAGCGCAGTGTAAACGTACCGAGGCACTAGCTAAAGGCCAAAAGATTTTGGGGCAATTTGGCGCTGATGGCAGCTTGAGCAGCATTGACATTGATATAAATCCGATGCCGCTAGGAATCAACGTTAATAAAATTGACCACAGCACCCAGCTTTTCATCCAGCGGGGCAATTTCCCTATTATCTTTTTAGTATCAAAAGATTCCTCTGAATGGTTATTTATAGGTAATCCTTCTGTATTTTTATCTTGTTGCTGTGTCACTGATTTAAAGTTAGAACCAGTAGCTGGGACACCAGATGGTTGAGTTGTCCCGACTTCTGGAGTTCGGGATAATCTTGTATTTTGATCCGGCTTTCTAGCTCTGGCTGGAGACCAACTATCTGAAATATCCCGATCTGTCATCTCACACACCAAAGTAATTGAATAACAGTTTTGCTCAAACTGATAATTCTATTTTTGCCATAGTAACTTTCTTTCTGGTCATTAAACAGTTATTTTTTTCATTTTCTATCGTCCTGCCTCCACAAATACCATTTATATTTCTTGGTTTTAGTAGTATTTCACACTTATTCTGAAACAGAAGCTTCCCTCTGTAAATCAACAATTAATTGTGCTAGATTATCACTACTTGCTTGATAAACATTGCCACAAAAATCACAAGTTGCTTCAGCACCATCATCTTTAATAATCATGTCTTGAAGTTCTGCTTCTCCTAGCATTTTCAATGCTCCCAGCACCCGATCAAAGGAGCAACCACAGTGGAAGCGCAACATTTGACTTTCTGGGAAAACTGTCAGTCCCATATCTCCCAGTAAATCACCAAAAATCTCCGTTAGCGTCTTTCCAGCTTGCAACAAAGGCGTGAAACCTGATAAAGCAGATACTCTTGATTCTAGGGTTGCAACTAAGGCTTCATCTCTAGCCGCTTTAGGCAAAACTTGTATTAGTATCCCTCCAGATGCTGTCACTCCACCTGCTCCCACAAACACGCCTAAAACCAAAGCCGAAGGTGTTTGTTCCGAATTTACCAGGTAATGTGCCACATCATCACCAATTTCCCCAGAAACAAGTGCAACTGTACTAGAGTAAGGATAGCCATAGCCAATATCCCGAACAACATAGAGATATCCACTACCCACAGCACCGCCAACATCTAGCTTACCTTTGGCATTGGGGGGCAATTCTACAGATGGGTTGCCTACATAGCCCCTGACTGTGCCATCCAAGCCTGCATCTACCAATATACCACCCAAAGGACCATCGCCCTTCACCCGGACATTGACTCTAGATCCAACACGCTTCATACTAGAAGCCATCAACAAACCTGCTGACATTGTTCTTCCCAGTGCTGCTGTGGCCACATAGGACAATTTATGACGTACTCTTGCTTCTTCAACTAAGCGTGTGGTAATCACACCAACCGCTCTAATACCACCATCGGCTGCTGTAGCCCGCATTAATTGATCCGCCATGAAAACCCTTACAATTCTTAACAAGATGACTTCTCTATTGTAATTTCTCCAGGCACTAGACGGTGGACTGGTGGGAAAAAGGAAAGATGAGCGAGAATAATTAATTATGAATTACGAATTAACTATGCTGGGTACTTTTCAACAAAGCCAACTGCGAATCGAAATCGAAGCATCAGCAGATGCTATTCACGATAGTTTGTTAATTCCAGCACAACTGCAAAAATGGCTACTAGGACAAAGTTTTTCCCCTGGAATGCCGAAAAAATTATTATCTGGATTTGATTTTACTACTTCCACCGGACCTGTCCAAATTCATCATCACGTCGATGTAGCGAAAACTAATTGCTTGCGTTTGCTACTCAGTGGGGGTATTGACGGTTTTCATGAGTGGTATTGGGGGGAAGGTTGGGTACAGTCTCGTTTGGAAGGTGTGTCAATTTTACCTTTGAATTTGGGGCAGACTGTGAGTTTGTTGAGTTTGCGGGAGTTTTTGAGGAGTAAACAAAAATAAGAAAGTTTTTCTATGCTCACGCAGAGGCGCAGAGGCGCAGAGAGTTAAATGTTAAGTTTTTTTGTGGGGTGGGTTGGGAAATAAACTGATTTTTCAACCTAACTCACTCAGTGAGAAATTACAATTTTGCTCATCGGATATAATTAAAAGCGAATAACTTCTTTTTGATGAATATATTCAGAATAGATATCTATTCTATGCGATCGCTCTCTCTTGGCTTTTAGATAAATTTCAATTATGTAAAACTAAAAACAGTTTAGAATTTTATAACTTCCAAAGTTTTCCTCTTTATATTTTCTTAATAATTAATTGAGAATTATTTTTATTTATCAACGGTATTGCAATACTTTCAGCGATCTGCTATGATTTAGGAGAATTTGTAATTTCCCTTATTGTGTCTATTTTTAAGACTGCGTTTACAGCAGCAGATTGAAAGCTTTTATTTATAAGTATTTCGGAACTCGCAAAACTGAACATCTGCAAAAAAATTGAGCAAATTCTCAAAATTTTCTGACAAGAGAATTACAAATATTTGATGCTGTTGTTTGCGGGTTATAATTTGGGGTATTGACAAATCAAATATTTTATGGTATGTAGCCTGGATTAGTAAGAAGAATAAATGGTAAGTAACGGTATTAACTATTTTCTATTTTCAGTGAATGAGAATGAGAAAAGCGTTAGCGTTAGCTTACCGCAGGTGTCGCTCTTGTGAAGTGAATGTGGCTAGAGGCTAGAGAGCGATCGCTATAGGTCAATATTCAATATTTAGCTAACCATCACTGAAGAAAACACTCTTGAGTGAATCTTAATCTTTTAGCCCTTTTGATTCAGAGTGGTAACTACTTCATACCCAATTTGTGTTTTTTGTTTTTTACTCTTAATATTTCGGATTCTAATGGAACTAATTTGATTAGCATTAGTCAAATGTGTTCCACCACAAGCTTCTTTTGTTAAACCACCAACATCCAATTTACGGACTCCTGCTTCATTAACTATTTTCAGTGGCATACTATTTCTAATTACTTCATCAAGTCTTTCCTCTAACATTAGCTTTAACTTATCTTCATCCATAGGACTACCTATAAATGTGACTTTAGCTTCTCCAGGAAAGTGATGTCCTTGGACTGCTTTCAAGTTTGGTTCAATTTTTTCAGCTAAAGCAGCTAATATGTGTCCTGCGGAATGTAAAGACATTTGTTGAAAACGCCATTCTTTATCAACACGCAGGATAACCATACTTCCAATTTCAAAATCAGGTTTCTCCTTCAAAATATGGTTAATCTGAATGAGATTGGGATTAGTAGGATCAAGAACTTCCTTTTGCACAAAGTCAACTTCTATGTCATTTATTCTTCCCTTATCTGAACGTTGACCTCCTCCTTGAGGGTGAAATATTGTTTCGTCAACACGAATAGAATAGACATTATATCCACCGAATTCTATCTGCTGAATATCCGTAACTTTAGCTGTTGATTCATATTGGTCTTGATGAGTCATATACACTGGATTTGTGGCAAGCTGCATAATTTAATCTCCTTGACTTATTTTTGGGAAAATTTAGATGAATTTTTTGAGACTACCTACTATTATTAATTCATTGGGAAAATTCTAACTCCAGTAGGTAAGCGGTAAATTATCGTTTCGATAACCAATAAAACATGAAGCTGTTAACCTATGTGTATTTCCTGGACGAATTGAATGAAGATTTTGGGAGTTAAACAGAATTAAATCACCAGTAAATGCCTTAAGACTAGTTGATGGTTCTGGTAAATGACAATGATTAATACCATAAAGACCATCTGATTTTTCTTGATAAGATCCATAATCTAAACCAAATGACCAAAGTTCCAAATCACCTCCATTTTCAGGAACTTGAAGATAAATATTTGCTGCCAATTGGGTTTTTATTGACCGTAAACTAGACTCATTTGAAACATTCCATGTAACCATATCTTGATGTGGAAGTACGTATGTTTCTGGTTCTATAACCCGACATAAACCCACAAACATTAATTGTTTATTATAACGTTCAATATTTGCTCCAGATGGCCATATCTCGTCTAATTCTAACCGCAGAATATCTATAGGTGATAAGGATGGAGTAAAGTATTGCCGAATTCTATCAATTGATGGTTTAGCTGAGGTAAAATACTGACTTGCAATTTTCTCAGATGACTGAGTTTCAGAAAAAGATAAACCATATCTACCAACTTCACCAGGAGCATAAGCATAAAATTCATACTCATCTTGTAAAATTGTATCTGCACAGTTTTTTGCTTTATTTATGGGAAAATAATTAGGAACCCATATAGCTAATATTTCTCCTCTTATGAGTTTTTTGAGAGACTCTAAATCTAATTTTTCTTGCTGGATGTAATTCATCTCTTATCTCCGATATTGTTCAATTGAGTAGATTTTTACTCATATTGAATTTAATGGCAATTCAAAAAGTTCATAAGTTTTATCTATCAAAATTGCAACAAAATCGTAAATATTTCATAAATTTCAGAAAAATATCCTAAAAATTCATAAAATTCAGCTATTATCAAATTTCATGGGGCAACTGTAACTACTAATACCTATCAACAGATGACTGCGGAAGAAGCATTGAAACTGATAGAACTTGCTGATAACTGGGTTGTTGCGAAGACAGGAGAACCGCTGTCAGATGTCCAAAAGGCAATAATTCAACAGATATTAGAAGGTAAGAAACTAAAGGATGTAGAAGTTGTAGGCTATGCAAATAGTTCTATTCAACGTGAATATGCTCCCAAGTTATGGAGACTGTTGGAGGACGTAACAGGAGAGAAAAAGGTTGGCGTGAAAAACCTACAGGTAGTTATAGAGAGACTACAAAAACGTGAATTACCCAAAGTTTCAGATACCGTAACAGCAAATATTGAGGAGACTGAGAGAGAAAATAACAACATAAAACAGCTTTCAGAATTAGGTATAGAGAATCTTCTATGCTATTCATCAGAGTCTAATTTTGTCGGACGTGACACAGACAGCAATTACCGATATCAACACCCTCATCAGTGAACGCCACAAAATCATCGTCATTCAAGCAGCAGGAGGAGTAGGAAAGACAACTTTAGCAAAGCAATATTTATATAAAAACTTTGATTTAGTCTTACCACTAGAAATGGCGAAAGATACAGAAAATATTACAGCTGTTGAAAGTGAAATTGAAACATGGCTAAAACAATACTTTCAAGAAGAACCAGGAAGGGATTTTAAAACTACTCTAAACAGGCTAAAACAACAACTGCAAACCCGCAAAGTAGGAGTATTAATTGATAACTTAGAACCTGCACTAGATAAACAAGGTAGGTTCATTGAAAAACATAATCTTTATGTAGAACTATTACGAGTTTTAGGTGATGAAAATGTGCAGTCTCTCACCCTAATTACCAGTAGAGAAAGGTTATGTGATGATCGTATTGATCGTAGTATCTATCATTATCCTTTAGCTGTGTTAGATGTAACCGCATGGTCAGAATTTTTTACAACTCGTAAAATTAAGATTGATACCCCATCTTTAGAAGCAATGCACAAAATTTATGGGGGTAATGCTAAAGCAATGGATATTCTCTTGGGGGTAATAAGAACAGATTATGATGGGGATATGTCCGCTTATTGGCAAGAAAATTGTACTTTGGTAGAAACGGAATTAAAAAATTTAGTTGAAAGTCAGTTTAACCGTTTGCAAACTTTAGATATTGATGCTTATAAATTACTTTGTCGGTTAGGATGTTTTCGTTATCAAGATGTACCCAGAGTTTCTATTGATGCACTATTAGCTTTATTGTGGGATATTTCTGAAGATAAGCGGAGAGATGTAATTAAATCTTTGCGAAATGAATTCGAGAAGGGAGAATACTGGTTACATCCAGTCGTTAGAGAACAGGCGATAGAGAGGTTGAAAGCAAGTGGAGAATGGGAGGAGGTAAATCGTAAAGCGGCTGAATTTTGGACTGAGAGTGTGAATACAGTTAGAACGATAGAGGATGCGAAAAAAGCATTTGAGGCGTATTATCACTATTTAGATATAAATGATTTTGAGAAGTGTGTTGCAGTGATTATTCAAAGGAGAGATGAGCCTTGGAAGAAAGACGTTCATAAGCGTCTAACTTTACCTCCCAGTCTTGCAGGTTCTTTCTCCAGGTTCGGATTGTTAGAAAGAATGATTTTTTCTATAAGGAAAATTGTTTGCTATATCCCACAGGGATATTTATTAATTCAGCTTAATAACACCCTTGGCGACCTTTATTGGCGGATAGGATATATTCACGAAGCTATTAAATCTTATCAAGATTCTCAAGCTATAGCTATTAAATTTAACGTAGAAAATTTAGATTACTTAGAGATAGATTCTTTATATAATATTGGTCGTTGTAAAGTGGAATTAGGGGAAATAGCTGAAGCCATAGAATTACTGGAAAAGGCTCATGCAAGCTCTGAATATTCAAAATGGCACGTACGTTCTGTATCTATTTTGTTTAATTTAGCATTTTTATATTCATGTTTAGGATTTCAGGAAAAAGCAACTTACTTAGCAGAAAAAATTTATCATGAAATACCTAGTACCCCTTTAGGAATTAAGTCTACTGGTTATAGATCACTTTTTTTAGGTTTAACATATATAAATTTAAGTAATTTTAATCAAGCACTTGAAATACTAATATCTGCTTTATCCTATGCTGAAAAAATTAACTTTATTCAGATGAAAGGGAAAACTTTAGTGGGTTTAGCACAAATACACCGAGAACAAGACAATTTTGAAAAATCTCTTGACCAGCATTCAGAATCAATCGAAATCTTAGATAAAATCGGTGCTAAATGTGATTTAGCAGAAGCATACTACCAACTAGGCTTAACATATCAAAAAATGGGTGAAACCGAAAAAAGCAACACCAACTTTAACGAAGCTATCCAACTGTATCAAGAAATGGAAGCACCCAAGCAAGTTGAGAAAGCGAAAAAAGCCAAAAGAGGAAATATTGATTCACAAAATGTAAGAGTTTAGCAATGCTAAACCCCTACTACATTCTTAATTATGAATTATGAATTATATAATTATGAATTATGAATTATAAATTCTAAATTACTTCCCAGGCTTTACCACCAACACCGAACAATTAGCCTCTTCCATGACTTGAGTGCTAACAGAACCCTCAACAATTCTCTTCATCCCGGTTAACCCACGACTACCAATCACCACTAAATCAGTTTTATAAATATTGGCTAGTCTAATAATTTCGTCAGCAGGATCACCAGTTACTAATTCTAACTCGCTTTTGACTGACAATTGTTCCTGATATGATTGCAGCTGCTTTTCAATATGGAAATAAAACGACTTTGGTGAGTCTGGATGAGGACGATCAGCGGGTAATTCTATTTCTGACTCTGGGGTAGGAAATACATGACAAAGAATAACTTTAGTGTTTGACGACAGCACCAAATCACCTAAAGTTTGAATTACTCGTTCAGCAATTTCCGAGCCATCCAGAGCTACTAAAATAGTTTTTAACACCGCTTTTGTCTCCTCAAGGTAGACCCCTTAAATTATCACATCAAGAATTTTATTGGTTTGAACACCAACAATTTTCTTAATGTGAACTTTCGTTTGCTAAAGTCACAAACTCACTATCATTAACTATGAAGTAGCTGCTGTCAACCGCATTCAGGAAAAAATATTGCATTCTAAATTACTCTTTGTCCGCAATTCGCCTTCGTACTGAATCACCATGGGAAGGCAAACCTTCAGCTTTAGCAAGAGTGTCAATTGCACCAGCCACTTTCCCAAGTGCTGTTGATGAGTATTGGATAATACTAGAGTGTTTGAGGAACGTTTCTACACCCAAAGCAGAAGCATAACGGGCAGCACCAGAGGTAGGTAAGGTGTGGTTAGGTCCTGCTAAATAGTCTCCTACAGCTTCTGGTGTTGAATTACCCAGGAAAATAGCACCAGCATGACGAATCTGGGAAATTAAAGCCCAAGGATCTTGAACTTCTAATTCTAGGTGTTCAGGAGCAAATTCATTTGAGAGTTCTGCTGCTGCTTCTAGAGATTCGACAACGACAATTAAGCCGTAATGCGCGATCGCTTTTTCTGTGTCTATTCGTCTGGGATGATCTACCAGTTGTCTATCTACAGCTACCTGGACTTTTTTCGCTAAACCCGCATCTGTTGTCAACAAAATCGCCGCCGCCATTGGATCATGTTCAGCCTGTGCCAACAAATCCGCAGCCACGTGGGCAGCATTGGCTGTTTCGTCAGCAATAATCAGAACTTCACTTGGTCCTGCTAAGGAATCAATACCCACTGTGCCGTAGACTAGTTTTTTGGCCAAGGTGACATAAATGTTACCAGGTCCACTAATCACATTCACTTTGGGAATTGTTTCTGTACCGTAGGCTAACGCAGCGATCGCTTGAGCGCCCCCAATCCGATAAATTTCTTCTACCCCAGCTTCCTGGGCAGCCACCAAGACTGCTGGATTAACTGCTTTACCTGCCCCTGGCGGTGTTACCATCACTATACGTGGTACACCTGCCACTTTAGCTGGTATAGCATTCATTAGCACCGTACTGGGGTAGGAAGCCCGACCTCCAGGGACGTATAAACCTGCCCGATCTACAGGAGTATAGCGTTTACCCAGTACCACTTCATCATCGCCAAAGTGTACCCAGCTTTTTGGTACTCGCTGACGGTGAAACGCTTCAATTTGGCGACAAGCCAGCTGAATAGCTGCCAACAAATCCTTTGATACCTGTTGGTAAGCTGCATCCAGTTCTGAACCTGTAACCCTTAGTTCTTCTGGTTGCAAGGTTTGGTGGTCAAATTCGGCTGTGTAGTGCAGTACAGCTTTGTCGCCTTGGCGCTTGACTGCTTGCAACACTTCCCGCACCGTTGCTTCTTTGTGAAGCACCTGTTCGTCATGAGTGCGTTCGCAGATACGTTGTAGTTCGGATATAACGTCTGCCTGCTGAGTAATAATTCGCAGCATGGAGTAAGGACAATGCCAAAATTAGAATGTTCCCGTTTGAGAATCAGTTTGGCTCTTTACCCATTCAGGGATCAGGCTCATCCTAATTCTCTTCTCTAGCTTAACCCGGATTTTTTTGATACTCCCAGGATTATTGCCTGTGAAAATACATCCTCATGGGAAATGAACTGAATTAGCAGTCACACCTCTTCTTTCGATTGTGGTGAGTTAGGACACTATTTGGTTCAGTAACTTATTTTAACCTATTTCCTGATTTTGCGACTCTCCAACTCCAAAGGCATGGAAATTTTTCAGCTAACCTCTGCCGACACTAGCCTGACCCTGATTGGCAACTTCAGGAAGGAAATTTTTTCTAGAAATTATAACATTGGCAACTTTGGTGCTATATTAGTAAATCTAGTAGTGTGTGTACATATTAATTAATAGTTTTTTTGGAATTGACTGTGGCGAATACAAAGTCTGCTCTCAAACGCGCCCAAATCGCAGAACGCAACCGACTGCGTAACAAAGCATATAAATCAGCAGTAAAGACGCTGATGAAAAAATACTTGACTGCTGTTGAAGCTCATGCGGCTAATCCTACTCCAGAATCAAAACAAGTAGTAGATGCTCGGATGTCTGAGGCCTACAGCAAAATTGATAAAGCTGTAAAGCGGGGTGTGCTACACCCCAACACCGGGGCGAGGAAAAAGTCAAGGTTAGCTCACAAACTCAAACCGCTGACCCAAACAGCAGAGTAGTCATTAGTCGTTAGTCATTAGCTAAGAGATTAATGACTTACCCCATACCCAGTAATGACTCCTGACTCCATCATGCAATTAGTAGACACCCACGTACATCTCAACTTTGATCTATTTCAGCCAGATTTAGCAGCAGTGCGATCGCGTTGGCAAGAAGCAGGGATAGTAAGTTTAGTGCATTCCTGTGTTCATCCCGAAGAATTTGCCAGCATTCAAACTTTAGCTCACCAGTTCCCCGAAATCAGTTTTGCCGTTGGCTTACATCCTTTAGATGCAGCCAAATGGAACCACCAGACAGCAGAGAAAATCACATCTCTAGCCTGTTCCGATTCTAAAGTGGTGGCGATTGGGGAAATGGGACTAGATTTTTACAAGGCAAATAACTATGAACAACAGTACATAGTATTTGAGACGCAATTAGCGATCGCTACTGAACTTAACCTACCAGTGATCATCCATTGTCGTGATGCAGCACCACAGGTAAGAGAAGTATTGCAGAAATGGCGGGAAAATCAAGGAGAAAGACTGCGGGGTGTAATGCATTGTTGGAGTGGAACGCCAGAAGAAACCCAATGGTTTCTTGATTTAGGCTTCTACATTAGCTTCAGTGGGACAGTAACCTTTAAAAACGCGAAAGCCATACAAGCCTCAGCTGCTATGGTGAGTAGCGATCGCCTACTTATAGAAACAGATTGTCCTTTTCTGGCTCCCACACCCAAAAGAGGCGAAAAACGCAACGAACCAGCTTATGTAGGTTATGTAGCCGAACAATTAGCTAAATTAAGGGAGGAAACGGTAGAAGCGATCGCCCATCAAACCACTGAAAATGCTTGCAAATTATTCGGACTTTCATTAACACAGAGCGATTGCACCTGATAAATTGCTCGTCTACCAATCATCAAGCATCATCAAAAAGCACTCCCCCAGTACCTCTATCATCAACTGCTTTGGGAGCATTGCCTTGAGTAAACCCAGAAAGAAAGCAAAAATAAGACTCTCGGATGACAAAACCGTGCTAATATTATTCCCTCCAAAACATTTCACTTGCGTCATAATGATAAAGGAAGGAATTTTTAAATAACTACTGAAAAATGCTAGTTAATGATAGGTATAAAATCTATCTCAACGACTAAATACTGGTGATTGTTGATAAAATAGAACCCAAAATTCACGGACATCTAAAATATCTCTACAAGCAGATGCTCTCAATAGATAACAAACCCTGGCAGCATAGTTTGATATGGAATGCAAGCAAAACAGCCTATCTCTGTGTATCGAATGTGTATTGAACTATAGAAAATTATTAAAAGTAAGAGCCTTGTGACTAAAACTCAGCAAAATAAATCCATCCTGATTCAAAGCCTACACTCGCGGATTCATCATTTTTGGGGTCTCACTGTGAGTATAGATGAGGTCTTTTAAAGATACAACAGTATGGATGTGCATAGATTGAACAGGCTGTTTTGGAGGGTGGGAGTGAGAAAAACAAATCAAACTCAGCAAGATATCAACCATCTGTTCTTGTTGCATCAATCCCGGCAGTGGATTTTAGCCATCCTTGCTGATCTTCAAGGGCGATTATCCACTTCTCAAAAGCGCCCATGCCAATTTTAATTGCAGCGGAAAGCCCGCATCTGTGAATAGCAGGTGATGTCAGGAGAAGTTAATCGACAGCCTGCATACACAACGCTAGAGTCGGGAAAATTACCACAACAGTATCCAAGCGAAAGTTTAACCAGGTTGACAAAGGTAGAGGCATGACTAACGAAACATATATGGAACCCGCCTTTCTGTTACCCGACTTGATTGAAATCCAGCGTTCAAGCTTTCGCTGGTTTTTAGAAGAAGGGCTAATAGAAGAGTTGAACTCCTTTAGTCCGATTACAGACTACACGGGAAAATTAGAACTGCACTTTTTAGGTCATAACTATAAACTCAAAGAACCTAAGTATAGCGTCGAAGAATCCAAACGGCGAGATAGCACTTATGCAGTGCAAATGTATGTCCCCACAAGACTGTTAAACAAAGAAACAGGGGATATTAAAGAACAAGAAGTATTTATAGGTGATCTGCCTTTGATGACAGATCGGGGTACGTTTATTATTAACGGAGCCGAGCGGGTTATCGTCAACCAAATAGTGCGATCGCCAGGAGTTTATTACAAATCAGAAATTGACAAAAACGGTAGACGGACTTATTCTGCCAGCTTAATCCCTAACCGGGGAGCATGGCTAAAATTTGAAACAGACCGTAACGATTTAGTGTGGGTACGCATCGACAAAACCCGCAAACTATCAGCACAGGTACTACTCAAAGCACTAGGTTTATCAGACAACGAAATCTTTGATGCCCTACGTCACCCAGAGTACTTCCAAAAAACCATCGAAAAAGAAGGGCAATTTTCCGAAGAAGAAGCCCTGATGGAGTTGTACCGCAAACTGCGTCCCGGTGAACCACCCACAGTTTTAGGAGGACAGCAACTCCTAGACTCCCGCTTCTTCGACCCCAAACGCTACGACTTGGGAAGAGTAGGCAGATACAAACTCAACAAAAAACTTCGCCTCTCCGTCCCCGATACCATGCGCGTTCTCACCCCTGGGGACATCCTAGCCGCAGTAGATTATCTGATCAACCTAGAGTATGACATTGGCAGTATTGACGACATCGACCACCTCGGAAATCGCCGAGTCAGAAGCGTAGGTGAACTACTACAAAACCAAGTCAGAGTAGGTTTGAACCGTTTAGAGCGCATCATTCGGGAAAGAATGACCGTATCCGATGCCGAAGTTCTCACCCCAGCTTCCCTAGTTAACCCCAAACCCTTAGTAGCAGCAATCAAAGAATTCTTTGGTTCCAGCCAACTGAGTCAGTTCATGGATCAAACCAATCCCCTCGCAGAACTGACCCATAAACGCCGACTCAGCGCCTTGGGTCCTGGCGGTCTAACCAGAGAAAGAGCGGGTTTTGCTGTCCGGGATATTCACCCCAGCCACTACGGACGCATCTGCCCCATTGAAACACCAGAAGGACCAAACGCCGGATTAATTGGCTCACTAGCCACCCATGCCCGCGTTAACCAATATGGATTCCTAGAAACCCCCTTTAGACCAGTAGAAAACGGGCGAGTCTGCTACGAAAAAGCAGCAGTATACATGACTGCGGATGAAGAAGACGACCTGCGGGTAGCACCAGGAGACATTCCCGTTGATGAAAACGGACACATCATGGGATTGCAAGTACCAGTTCGCTATCGTCAAGAATTTTCCACCACCACACCCGAACAAGTAGACTACGTAGCGGTCTCTCCGGTGCAGATAGTGTCAGTAGCAACCAGCATGATTCCCTTTTTGGAACATGACGACGCTAACCGTGCCTTGATGGGTTCTAATATGCAACGGCAAGCAGTACCCCTACTCAAACCAGAGCGACCCTTGGTAGGAACAGGTTTAGAAGCCCAAGGTGCTAGAGACTCTGGGATGGTGATTGTTTCTCGTACTGATGGCGATGTAGTTTATGCAGATGCGGCTGAAATTCGCGTCAGAGTTAGAGAAAAAGCAATAGGTAGTGGTGAAGATGCAAACAGCAACACTGCTGCCAAACCCCAGGAAATTAGATATGTGCTGTCTAAATATCAACGTTCCAACCAAGACACCTGCCTGAACCAAAAACCCCTAGTCCGCATTGGCGAAAAAGTGGTAGCCGGACAGGTGTTGGCAGATGGTTCTTCCACCGAGGGGGGAGAGTTGGCACTGGGACAAAACATTGTTGTGGCTTATATGCCTTGGGAAGGTTACAACTACGAAGACGCGATTTTGATTTCTGAGCGATTGGTGCAGGATGATATTTACACCTCAATTCACATTGAAAAATATGAAATTGAGGCTAGACAAACCAAACTGGGACCAGAAGAAATCACTAGAGAAATTCCCAACGTCGGTGAAGATGCCCTGCGACAGTTAGATGAACAGGGAATCATCCGCATTGGGGCATGGGTAGAAGCTGGAGACATTCTAGTGGGAAAAGTCACGCCGAAGGGTGAGTCTGACCAACCACCAGAAGAAAAACTGCTGCGGGCAATCTTTGGTGAAAAAGCTCGAGATGTGCGGGATAACTCTCTGCGAGTTCCCAATGGTGAAAAAGGCCGAGTCGTTGATGTGCGGTTGTTCACCAGAGAACAAGGGGACGAACTGCCACCAGGAGCAAACATGGTGGTGCGGGTGTATGTGGCACAGAAACGCAAAATCCAAGTCGGCGACAAAATGGCAGGGAGACACGGCAACAAGGGGATTATTTCTCGGATTTTGCCAGCGGAAGATATGCCTTACCTGCCTGATGGTTCACCGGTGGATATTGTGCTTAACCCCTTGGGTGTTCCTAGCCGGATGAATGTGGGTCAAGTATTTGAATGTTTGTTAGGTTGGGCGGGTCAGAATTTGGGAGTGAGGTTTAAGATCACTCCCTTTGATGAAATGTATGGGGAAGAATCTTCTCGCCGCATTGTCCATGGCAAACTGCAAGAAGCTAGGGACGAAACCGGGAAAAACTGGGTCTACAATCCCGATGATCCGGGCAAAATCATGGTTTATGACGGACGCACAGGGGAACCTTTTGACCGTCCCATCACGGTGGGAGTCGCCTATATGCTCAAACTGGTGCATTTAGTTGATGACAAAATTCACGCCCGTTCCACAGGACCCTATTCTCTAGTGACTCAACAACCTTTGGGAGGAAAAGCCCAACAAGGTGGTCAAAGATTTGGAGAAATGGAAGTGTGGGCGCTGGAGGCTTTTGGCGCTGCTTATACCTTGCAGGAGTTGTTAACAGTGAAATCTGACGATATGCAAGGGCGGAATGAGGCTCTCAATGCGATCGTTAAAGGTAAGGCTATTCCTCGTCCGGGTACTCCAGAATCTTTCAAGGTATTAATGCGAGAGTTGCAATCTTTGGGTTTAGATATTGCTGTGCATAAGGTAGAAACCCAAGCCGATGGCAGTTCGTTGGATGTGGAAGTTGACCTGATGGCGGATCAATCAGCCCGCCGCACTCCACCTCGTCCCACCTATGAGTCACTTTCTCGTGAGTCGTTGGAAGAAGAAGAATAGGTGATTGGGGACTGGGGACTGGGGGACTGGGGACTGGGGAATGGGGACTGGGGACTGGGGACTGGGGACTGGGGACTGGGGACTGGGGACAGAAGGCAAAAGGCAAAAGGTAATAGATTATTCTCCTCTGCTCCCCTGCTCCCCTGCTCCTCTGCTCCCCTGCTCCCCTGCTCCCCTGCTCCCCTGCTCCCCTGCTCCCCTGCTTCTTCTTCACTGTCAACTGTCACCTTATAACTGATAACTTATAACTGATAACTGTTTATGCGCTCTGTTCAATCTAATCAATTTGACTACGTAAAAATCGGCATAGCTTCACCAGAACGCATCCGGGCTTGGGGTGAAAGAACTTTACCTAATGGTCAGGTGGTGGGAGAGGTGACAAAACCAGAAACCATCAACTACCGGACTCTAAAGCCGGAGATGGATGGTTTGTTTTGTGAGCGGATATTTGGACCGGCGAAGGACTGGGAATGCCACTGCGGTAAATATAAGAGGGTGCGTCACAGAGGCATTGTCTGTGAACGGTGTGGAGTTGAGGTAACAGAGTCACGAGTGCGGCGGCACAGAATGGGCTTTATTAAGCTGGCAGCACCGGTGGCTCATGTGTGGTATCTCAAGGGCATCCCCAGCTATATCGCCATTTTGTTAGATATGCCTTTGCGGGATGTGGAACAAATTGTTTATTTCAACTCCTACTGTGTGCTGGCTCCGGGTAATGCGGATACTCTCACCTACAAACAACTGTTGAGTGAAGACCAGTGGTTAGAAATTGAGGATGCTATCTACAGTGAAGATTCGCTGCTGGTGGGAGTTGAGGTGGGCATTGGGGCTGAGGCGCTGCTGCGACTGTTGGCAGATATTAACTTAGAGCAAGAAGCAGAAAACCTGCGGGAAGAAATTAACAACGCCAAGGGACAAAAACGGGCGAAGTTGATTAAGCGGCTGCGGGTGATTGATAACTTTATTGCCACTGGTTCTAAACCAGAGTGGATGGTGATGTCAGCAATTCCCGTCATTCCTCCAGATTTGCGCCCAATGGTGCAGTTGGATGGGGGGAGATTTGCGACCAGTGATTTAAATGATTTGTACCGGCGGGTAATTAACCGTAACAACCGGTTAGCCAGACTGCAAGAAATTTTGGCTCCTGAGATCATTGTCCGTAACGAAAAACGGATGCTGCAAGAAGCAGTGGATGCTTTAATTGACAACGGTCGGCGGGGTCGGACTGTGGTGGGGGCAAACAACCGCCCGCTGAAGTCGCTTTCAGACATTATTGAAGGTAAACAAGGAAGATTTCGCCAAAACCTGTTGGGTAAACGGGTGGACTATTCGGGACGGTCGGTGATTGTGGTGGGTCCCAAGCTGCAAATTCACCAGTGCGGACTGCCGAGAGAAATGGCGATTGAGTTGTTTCAGCCGTTTGTGATCAATCGGTTGATTCGTTCGGGGATGGTGAACAATATCAAGGCGGCGAAAAAGCTGATTTCTCGCAATGACCCCAGTGTGTGGGATGTGTTGGAAGAGGTGATTGAAGGGCATCCGGTGATGTTAAACCGAGCGCCCACACTGCACAGGCTAGGGATTCAGGCTTTTGAACCAATTTTGGTAGAGGGTAGAGCAATTCAACTTCACCCTCTGGTATGTCCTGCTTTTAACGCCGACTTTGATGGCGACCAAATGGCGGTTCACGTACCTCTATCATTGGAAAGTCAGGCAGAAGCGCGATTGTTGATGTTAGCTTCCAACAACATTCTTTCACCTGCAACGGGTAAACCTATTGTCACTCCCAGCCAAGATATGGTGTTAGGAGCTTATTACCTAACAGCAGAAAATCCCGGTGCTACTAAGGGGGCGAATGGTTACTTCTCTTCTCTGGATGACGTAATTATGGCATATCAACAAGAACAGGTTGATCTTCATGCCTATGTTTATGTGCGATTTGATGGAGAAATGGAAACTGGACAACCAGATCATGAACCCCTAGAAGTGATAGAAAACGAGGATGGTACTCGGACTTTGCTGTATAAATTCCGCCGTGTCCGCCAAGATGCCCAAGGAAATTTAATTTCTCAGTATATCTACACCACCCCTGGTCGGGTGATTTATAACAAAGCGATTCAAGAAGCGTTAGCAAGCTAACCCTTCGGGAAGTCAAAAGTCAAAAGTCAAAAGTCAAAATTCAAGAACTTAATGACTAATGACTAATGACTAACAACTAATGACTAATGACTAAGGACTAATGACTAATGACTGAAAAAATGATTTTTCGTAACCTTGTCGTTAACAAGGGTCAGCTGAGAAACTTGATATCCTGGGCATTTACCCATTATGGGACAGCGCGGACAGCGGTGATGGCGGATAAGCTCAAAGACCTGGGCTTCCGCTATGCCACCAAAGCCGGGGTATCGATTAGTGTAGATGACTTGATGGTTCCTCCCTCCAAGCGATCGCTCCTAGAAGCAGCAGAAGAAGAAATTCTCAGCACTGAAGCCCGGTTTAAGCGGGGGGAAATTACGGAAGTTGAACGATTCCAGAAGGTAATTGACACTTGGAACGGAACATCAGAAAGCCTCAAGGATGAAGTTGTTACCTATTTCAAAAAAACCAATCCTCTCAACTCAGTGTATATGATGGCTTTTTCTGGAGCCAGAGGTAACATTTCTCAGGTGCGGCAGTTGGTGGGGATGCGGGGACTGATGGCAGATCCTCAAGGGGAAATTATTGACTTACCCATTAAAACCAACTTCCGGGAAGGACTAACAGTTACAGAATATATTATTTCTAGTTACGGAGCCAGGAAGGGCTTAGTTGATACGGCGCTGCGGACTGCCGACTCTGGTTATCTGACACGGCGGTTGGTGGATGTATCCCAAGACGTAATTATCCGTGAATTTGACTGCGGCACTACTAGAGGTATTCCCATTCGGGATATGACTGAAGGTGCTAAGGTTCTGATTCCCATCGGCACGAGATTGATGGGGCGGGTGGTGGCTCAAGACGTAGTTCACCCGACTACGGGCGAAATCATTGCGACCCGCAACACACCCATATCTGATGACTTGGCCGCAGTGATTCAAAAAGCCGGAGTCAAAGAAGTGGTAGCGCGATCGCCTCTGACCTGTGAAGCGGCTCGTTCTGTGTGTCAGCACTGTTATGGTTGGAGTTTGGCACACGCCAAAATGGTGGACTTGGGCGAAGCGGTGGGAATCATTGCGGCGCAGAGCATTGGGGAACCGGGAACTCAGTTGACCATGCGGACTTTCCACACTGGGGGAGTTTTCACCGGGGAAGTTGCCCAACAGGTAAGGGCAAAAATTGACGGGACGGTGAAATTTTCGCGCAAGCTCAAAACCAGACCTCATCGGACTCGTCATGGAGAAGATGCCCTCTATGCTGAAAACAACGGCACGATGGTGTTAGAAGCCAAGGGGGGAGCAGAAAACCAAGAAATTTCCATTACCCAAGGTTCAACACTATACATTGTGCCGGGACAACAGGTAAAAGTTGCCCAACTGTTAGCAGAAGTGGCGCTAGGAGGCAGAACCACAAGGGCAAATACCGAAAAAGCGGTGAAAGACGTGGCTTCTGACCTAGCGGGAGAAGTGCAGTTTGCCGATGTGGTGGCAGAACAAAAAACCGACCGTCAAGGCAACACCACCACCACAGCATCGAGAGGTGGTTTGATTTGGATTTTGTCTGGGGAAGTTTATAACTTGCCACCGGGTGCAGAACTGGTGGTGAAAAATGGTGATGCGATCGCCACCAACGGAGTTTTGGCGGAAACCAAAGTCACCAGTGTGCATGGTGGAGTGGTGCGGCTGCCAGAAGCGATTCCAGGCAAGGCCACCAGAGAAATTGAAATCATCACTGCTTCGGTGGTGCTGGATCAAGCTACTGTCACAGTTCACAGTTCTCAAGGTAAGAATAATTATTTAGTTCATACAGGACTGGGGACTGGGGACTGGGGACTAGGGACTGGGGAAGAGGGACAGGATAAGAGTTTTTCCCAATCCCCAATCACCGATCCCCAATCCCCATTCCCCAAATCCCAAACCTTCAACCTCCGGGCGACTCCGGGAACGAAGGTACAGAATGGACAAGTAGTAGCAGAATTAATTGATGACCGTTATCGCACTACTACGGGCGGGTTCTTGAAGTTTGCTGGCATTGAGGTGCAGAAGAAAGGCAAGGCCAAGTTAGGCTATGAAGTAGTCACTGGTGGTACGCTGCTGTGGATTCCCGAAGAAACCCACGAAGTTAACAAGGATATTTCTTTGTTGTTGGTGGAAGATGGGCAGTTTGTGGAAGCGGGAACAGAAGTTGTCAAAGACATTTTCTGTCAAACCAGTGGCGTGATTGAAGTTACCCAGAAAAACGACATCCTGCGGGAAATAGTGATTAAGCCCGGTGAACTGTTGATGGTGGATGATCCGGAGGCAGTTTTAGGGCGGGATAACACCTTTGTGCAACCAGGGGAGGAATTTCAAGGAACTGTGGCCACAGAACTGCGTTATATCCAGTATGTGGAATCGCCAGAGGGACCAGCTTTGTTAAGCCGTCCGGTGGTTGAGTTTGATGTTCCCAGTAATCCTGACTTGCCTTCCACCACTTCTGTGAGTCAACAAACTGGCAGGTCAATTCAAATGCGGGCTGTGCAGCGGTTGCCCTACAAAGATTCTGAGCGGGTGAAGTCTGTGGAAGGGGTGGAACTGCTGCGGACTCAACTAGTGTTGGAAATTGAGCAAGAAGCAGATCAGGATCATACAGCTTCGCCTTTGGCTGCTGATATTGAATTAGTCCCCGACAGTGAAAATGCTGAGATTCAAAGATTGCAGTTGGTGATTTTGGAGTCTTTGGTGATTCGGCGAGATATTGCGGCTGATGCCACCCAAGGCAGCACCCACACTACCCTAGAAGTGGAAGATGGCATGACCATTGCTCCTGGGGCGGTGGTAGCCCGGACACAGATTTTGTGTAAGGAAGGGGGTATAGTCCGGGGTGTGCGTCGAGATGCGGAAGCTGTGCGCCGCTGTTTGGTGTTGCGAGAAAGCGACATGATGACTGTGACTACGACGACAACACCAAAGGTTAAAAAAGGTGATTTGTTGGTAGAAGGAACAGAGATTGCTCCTGGTGTTTTAGCGCCGGAATCAGGTCAAGTGGTTTCAGTTAGAGGAGAGGGTGTAGGGAGTCGGGGGTCAGGTGCAGGCCAAGAAGAATCTGCTCTTTCTACCACACCCTATGCCGTCACTGTTCGCGTTGGTCGTCCTTATCGAGTCAGTCCTGGTGCGGTGCTGCAAATTGAGGATGGAGGACTGGTACAACGGGGTGACAACTTGGTGTTGTTGGTGTTTGAGAGAGCCAAGACTGGAGACATTATTCAAGGTTTGCCCCGGATTGAAGAATTGCTAGAAGCCCGTAAACCCAAGGAAGCCTGCATTTTGTGCCGTCGTCCTGGAGAGGTGAAGGTGGTCTATGGTGATGGGGATGAAGCAATGCTGATGGCGCGGGAAGCCTACGCTATCAAAGTATTGGAATCTGGTGGTGTTGTCACCGATTATCCCCTTGGGCCTGGACAAAACCTGATTGTTCCTGATGGCGCTCATGTTTTGGCTGGTCAACCTTTGACTGATGGACCCTCTAACCCCCATGAGATTTTAGAAATTTTCTTTAGTCTCGGTTCTGATGACGGGGTGTATGCCTGTGCTAGTTATGCTCTGCAAAAGGTACAAAGCTTTTTGGTGAACGAGGTGCAGATGGTGTACCAGTCTCAAGGCATTGAGATTTCTGACAAGCACATTGAAGTTATTGTCAGGCAGATGACTAACAAAGTCCGCATTGATGATGGTGGGGATACGACCATGTTGCCGGGTGAGTTGGTGGAACTGCGCCAAGTGGAACAGGTGAATGAGGCTATGTCTATTACTGGTGGTGCTAAGGCTCAATACACTCCTGTGTTGTTGGGGATTACTAAGGCATCTCTCAATACTGACAGCTTTATCTCGGCGGCTTCTTTCCAAGAAACTACTAGGGTGTTGACTGAAGCTGCCATTGAGGGTAAGTCTGATTGGTTGCGTGGTCTGAAGGAAAACGTGATCATTGGGCGGTTGATTCCAGCTGGTACTGGTTACAACACCTATGATGAACCCAGCGCCATTGAGGATTTTGGTACTGATTTGGGCAGCGGGGTTTTAGATGAGGTGGATGATCCACTGGATATGGTTTTAGATGACCGCACTGCCAAACTTTATAGCTTAGATACTCCTAGTTTAGGTGATGGTAGTTATGGTGGTAGACGGGATGATAGGGCGATTTTAGATGATGATGATGATTTGATTGCTGATGAAGTGATTTCGGGTGTTGAAGAAGAGGAGGAAGATGACTACGAAGAAGACGAGGAAGATAATGATTTTGATGAGGAATAAGGCCGAAAGGTAATTTTTGAAAAAGGCAAAAGAAAAATAAACTTTTGCCTTTTTCTTGTACAAAAAAGGGAACAGGGAACAGGGAACAGGGAACAGATAAGAAACAAAAGTTGCTGAGTTTAGGGACTTCCAAGAAATAAATTATCCAGATTAACGAACCGCAGAGGCGCAGAGGACACAGAGGAATAAGGGTTTGAAAGGTTTTTTACGTTAGGTGGTTGAGTGTTTTTTTATTTGGAAGTCCCTTAAAGCTCAGTAAAAAAAAAAGATGTTTTTCGAGATGACGAGCAACGAAGAAAAACAGTGTCATTATTTCAATCTCATGTTTTTAAACATGAGTTTTTCTGTTAAGAGTTGCCCGTTCCCTGTTCCCTCTGAATTTTGATCCAAGCAAAATTGCCTAAATCAAAAATTAGTAACCGTCACACTTAAACCAGAATCAAGCCGGGGAACCTTTAAATACTCGATTGGTTCATAATTTTGACGATTTGGGTTATTTGTTGCAGAACATGGTTGAAAAAAGCTCTCTGGATTGTTGAGATACTCTAGTGGCTTAATTTTCTTGCATTCGGGATCAGTTACTCTCAAACCTGGATCATTGTTATTAACAGTATCGCTGACAAGATTCCACTTTCTGCTAAGTGTGGCTGCTTCTGTTACTAAATTTGCGGCTTGATTGGGTTTAACTGTGACAGCAGAATTTGGTTTGGGGTTAGCATCAGCACTGGGACTGATAGCGATGCCAGCAATCACAACAACTAAGGTTAAAAGAGAAGATTTCATATTAAGTTGGCTAGGATTTAAGACTATGGAAAAAATTAGAATCTGTTAAGCATAAATACTGTTTACATAAAACAAGTTTAAACCACATTTAGACTTGATTCTGGAACTAATAAAACTTTTCTCTATTTTTCTTATTAAAAGTCTGTGAAAATTCAATATTTTTAATATTCTTGCTGTCTTTCTATGGCTGACATAAGTTGTAAAATCCAATAGGCTATTTTAGAGTGACAAGTTTGCACAAAAGCCCTCTGTCAGCTATACTTCATTCTGTGTATTTGAATTCGTAAATCATAAATTTCATCAAGATGAATTCTGAAAATAATATTCCTGCTTTAGACAATGTAGAATATGTTGCTTACATTAATGAAAATGGTGAATTACCAGAACAATTTCAGGGTAAAATAGGAGTTTACGCGATTTTTAACCAAGAAAAAATTCTGCAATTTGTTGGTTATTCCCGTGATGTTTATCTCAGTTGCAAGCAGCATTTAGTCCGTCAACCAGAAGAATGTTATTGGTTGAAGGTAGAAACAATTGAACGCCCTAACCGCACAATTTTAGAAAATATTGAAAATGCCTGGATTTCTGAAAATGGTAGCCTTCCTTTAGGTAATGGGGAAAATAAAGAAAAATGGACTAACCCTATTAATAGTCTGCTACTAATGACAACTGAAGAACAAGCTAATTATCAAAATCCACTAATTGATGATTTGGTAAAAATGAAACTCATTAAAAATGTGGCGCGACGAGTTGAAGCTGAAATTTTAGCGGTGTTAGAAGCACGGGGGTTAAAAACCCAAATTCGCTTTAATCCTAAATTAAAAGAAGAAGGTTTACTAGATTTAAAATGATGTTTTTAAAGCTGTAATTCAAATCCTGGTAAAACGTCTTCTCCAGAAAGTAGCGCGGGAAGTTGGACAATTTCTACAGGTTTTCCAGGTCGGTAAATTTCTGTTTGTTTGTCTTGGGGGTTAATTAACCAACCTAAACACAAACCATTTTCTATATATTCCTGCATCTTTTCTTGCAGGGTTTTGAGTCTATCTGATTTTGATCTCAGTTCAATTATAAAATCTGGTGTAAGTGGGGGAAATTTTTCCCGTTCTTCTTCTGTTAATGCTTCCCAGCGTTCTAATTTTGTCCAAGCTACATCAGGTGAACGTTTTGCACCGTTGGGAAGTCGGAATATTGTTGAGGAACTAAATACAATTCCTAATTTTGTTTGATGATTCCAATTACCTACTTTAATAATTAAGTCAGCTTCACTACGGCCGCTTTCTCCTCCTACTGGTGGCACAATAATCAGTTCTCCTTGTGCATTTAGTTCTAAGCTTACATCTTTATTGGCCATACAGAGTTGGTAAAACTGTTCATCTGTAAGGCGAAGAATGGGATCTAGGTTTAAGGTAACTGTATTCATTTAACTACTCTTAGCCTTAAATTATTTTTTCTCGTTTTTCTCGTTCCTAGTCTCTGACTAGGAATGCAGTTGATGAGTCTCTGACTCAACTACCAGAACAAAATCGGGTAAAGTGGCTTGTATTCTGGGTTTGGAGGCAGCGCCTCCTGGTAGGCATTCCCAGCCGGAGTCTGGGAACGAGGAATACGGTTATCGTTAATTTAATTCTACAATTAGGATAGAAAGCGATCGCTGTTGAAGGGCAGGCAAAATGCCTACCCCACAAGCATTATTTAATAATAACTCGCGGATTTGCGATGATGCACAGCCGTCACACCATCTTGATTTAACACCTTCCCATCATTAACAGTGGCATAAACCAACCAATGATCACCGGCTTCCATGCGGCTTTGGACAGAACACTCCAGGTAAGCTAAAGCACCATTCAAAATCACACCACCATTACTGGCTTCTTCCGTCGCTAAACCCGCAAATCTATCTTGTCCGGGGGTGTAGACCTTCATAAAATGCTTGCGTATTTCCCGACCTTCTGCCAAAATGTTAACAACAAATTGATTACCAGTGTGGGTCATGTTTTCCATCGCCCTATCCTTAGCTACCGCAATGGTTAAACCAGGAGGGTTAAAGCTGGCTTGTGTCACCCAAGAAGCTAACATCCCTGTTTTCACTTCTCCTTGAGTTGCTGTGACAACACACAGAGAACCAACAATGCGACCTACAGCTTGTTCTAGATTAGTTGCAGGTTGTCTAGCTACAACTGATTTTTTCGCTGCTTTTTTCAATGCTTGGGCGAAATCTGTTCCTGCTTCTTCACAGGTTTGGAGGGTGACTTCATTGGGTTTGAACTTGACCCGAATGGTGTCAAAACCAAATCTGTAACCTGCATCTTTGAGTTTGCTTTCTATTAAATCAACTGCTTCTCCACTCCAACCAAAAGAACCGAAAACACCAGCTAATTTATTGTTGGTTGCTGTTGATAAAACGATTCCTAAAGCTGTTTGTACTGGTGTGGGTGCGTGTCCTCCTAAAGTGGGAGAACCGATGACAAAACCTGCGGATTTTTCGATGGCGGTTTTGATTTCTTCGGGGTCAGCAAATTCACAATTAATTGATTCAACACTAACACCAGCTTTAGTTATACCACGAGCGATCGCACCAGCTAAAGTTGCAGTATTCCCATAAGCAGAAGCATAAATTAAAGCTACCGTCATGTCAGCATTAGTTTGTTGCTGAATCCATTCCCGATAAGATTGAGTAAGTTCAATTAACGCATAACGAACTAACGGACCGTGACCAGTGGCATATAATCTTACTGGTAAACCAGACAATTTATCTAACGCTGTGTCTACTTGTTTGGCGTGGGGAGCCATGAGACAATCGAAATAATAACGCCTATCTTCATTAAAGACTTCCCAACCTTCATCAAATACTTGATCACCACAAATATGCGTCCCAAATAACTTATCAGAAAATAAAATTTCCGTTTGGGGATCGTAAGTACAAAGTTGATCAGCGTAGCGGGGGTTAGGTGTAGGAATAAATTGCAGATGATGTCCTTTACCTAAATTTAAAGTTTCTTCTCCCCGCATTACCAAAATTGGTAAATCTTGATTTTCTAATGCTGCTTTTAAATTGATCGCTCCTGGATTTGAACACACAAAAGTAATTTGTGGGGCAATTTCTAGTAAAGCTTTTAATGTCGCAGCGCGGTTAGGATTGACGTGACCAAGAATTACATAATCAACGGCTTTAATATCAATCCTTTGTTGTAAAGCCTCTAAATAAATTTGCGTGAAAGTTTCCCCCGGTGGGTCAATCAAAGCGATTTTATCACCTTGAATTAAAAAAGAATTAGCAGTTGTACCTTTAGCCAGGGCGTATTCTATTTCAAATCTTAACCTAGTCCAACTGCGCGATCGCAGTATTGTTGTATCTGTGCCAATAGGCAAAATTTGAACATCACGGGGTTTAGTATTTTCTGACATAACTTTAATCTCCATTTCTTAATATCTTTGCTTGTATTTATATTGTTTATTTCAACTTCAAGACATTCAATCAAAACAAATGCAACCAACCAAAAGCAAAATACCTCAAACTCTTATTTCTCTGCGTTCTCTGCGTCCTCTGCGGTTCGTTTATCAAATAATTTGTTTCTGAAAAATTCCCAAAAAACCAAACTGTATAATACCTGAATTTTTAGTAAGGTGGACATTGCCCACCCTACAAAATCATTAACAATTCATAATTCGCCATTTTTAATTTCTCTTCAATTACGAATTACGAATTATGAATTAATAGTGGTTCCCAACTTTCCGGTGATGAACTGCTGTCAGTGCTTCGGGTTTTGATACTCGTCCAGCGTAAACGGTGCTGTATACTGCCCAGTGGTCACCGCAATCCATCCGGCTGACTACTTCACATTCCATATAAGCTAGGGCATCACCTAAAATGGGCGCACCATTTTCTGCTGGTTGAGTTTTGACTCCTTCAAAACGGTCTGCACCAGGGGCAAAACGTTTTAAGAAGTGTTTCATCAAGGTTTGATAATTCCCTTCTTCCAGTACATTGAGAACAAAGCGATCGCCCACTTGCA
Organism: Anabaena sphaerica FACHB-251; assembly: GCF_014696825.1. NCBI lineage: Bacteria > Bacillati > Cyanobacteriota > Cyanophyceae > Nostocales > Nostocaceae > Anabaena > Anabaena sphaerica. The sequence goes on from NZ_JACJQU010000008.1 coordinate 60,287, forward strand.
TCAAAGATTCAATCGCCCGATCTTTAGCTACCGCAATGGAAAATCCCAAGGGTTTAAAACTGGCTTGACTTACCCAAGAAGCTAACATGGCGCTGGATACATCGCCTTTTTTAGCAGTGATGATATATAAACCGCCGCTAATTCTCCCCAATGCTTTATCTAAGTCAGCACCGAGAGATTTCATAGCTTTGATACTTTTGTCTCTTGTCACCCACTGTCCTAAGTCGGTTCCGGCTTCTTCGCATTTTTTGAAAGTGTTTTCTGTCGGTGTTTCCCGAATCTCAATTACAGGGAAAGCTACACTCAACCCAGCAGCACGGAATTGATTTAATAGCGGGTAGGTGGGTTCATCATCACCACCACCAGTTTCAAAAATACCGATCACTTGTTTTTCTTTCGCAGAACCTAAAACTGTACTCAGTGCAGCTTGAATAGTGGCACTACCAGAAGCTGGTGGCATTCCCACAACTAACCCCGCACAGCGTCCTACAAGCTCCCGTAACTCTTGTAAATCGACTGCTCCACCCAAATCGACAGCTTCTACCGCTACACCGGTTTTAGCAATACCGTTAGCGATTGATTGTGCCAAGCGATCGCTATAGCCATACTCAGAAACGTAAAATACTCCAACTGCTGTTTCTGCCTTGGTTTGGCTTTGACTCCAACTACGATAACGTCCCGTTAATTCTTCAACGTTATGGGAGAGTAACGGACCATGACCTGTAGCAATCATCTTGATGGTTTTCAGTTCTGCCATGCGCTTCATCGCAGACAATACCGACCGGGAATTTGGACCCATCAAGCAGTCGTAGTAATATTGAAAATCTTTTTCAATTGCTGCCAAGTCATCATCAAAAGTGCTGTCTGTGCAGTAATGCAACCCAAAAGCGTCACAAGTATAGAGGATTTGGGTTTGGTGGTCAAAGCTGAAAATAGTATCAGGCCAGTGTAAGTTTGGAGCAATCACGAATTCAAACTCGTGACCGTTTCCTAAATCTACGCGATCGCCATTTTTGACAATCCGCCGTTTAAAAGGCCGATGTACCAAATCTTCTAAAAACTGAATTGCCACCTTAGAAGCAACGACGGTAATCTCAGGAGCCATAGACAGCAAATCTTTCACCAAGCCGCTGTGGTCTGGTTCCGTGTGACTGATAATTAAATAATCAATATCTTGGGGATTGATTAAACCTGTGAGTGTATCAAAATATAGTTGACGAAACTTCTCGTGAGACGTATCAACCAGGGCAGTTTGCTCACCGCGTATCAGAAACGAATTATAAGTTGTACCGTTTTGGAGACCAAACTCAATATCAAAGCGATCTCGATCCCAGTCCAAAGAGCGAATGGCTGTGGTATCTTGAGCAATCTCTACAGTCTTTATGGTGAGCCGTTTTGCAGGGGCTGGGCTTCCCTGTCCATCATGTTTATCGGTGAGCAATACCATAACTCCCCTCCTTGACAATATGAGTATTTATTCCTCTTGCTTTATTGTGGCACGGCTTGAATATTAGTATTTATTAAAAAACCTATGAATGACTTAAAAAAGTTAAAACTGTGAAACAGAACAGCAAATCAGAACCTACCTATAAGCTTTGGTTAGCCTTAATGGTTGGTAACTCTCGGTTACATTGGGCGTTGTTTATAGGCAAAAATCTCCACTCCACTTGGGATAGCAGTCATACAGTTAAACCTGGTATCGAAAATATGACCATCTACCCACAACCAGAGGACGCTGAATCTTATGTCTCTCAAAATACTGGTCATCTACCCTTCATTTTCGCTTCCGTAGTTCCCGCTCAAACAGAAACGTGGCAAAATTACCCAAATGCACAGTTAATTACCTTAGATCAAATACCCATAGCGGGAATGTATCCCACACTAGGCATTGATCGCGCTTTGGCTTTGTTTGGTGCAGGAACAACTTGGGGATTTCCTATATTAATAATTGATGCCGGAACAGCATTAACTTTTACAGGTGCAGATGCAAACCAGCGTTTAGTAGGTGGGGCAATTTTACCAGGGTTGAGTTTACAACTTACCAGCTTAGGACAACAAACCGGACAATTACCATTATTAGAAATTAGCGAAATTAGCGAATTACCACCACGTTTTGCTCTGGATACAAAGGAGGCTATTAAAAGTGGAATAATTTACACTTTATTAGCGGGAATTAAAGATTTTATTGATAATTGGTTATCGTTATTCCCTAAAAGTAAAATCGCCATTACCGGAGGAAATAGTGATTTATTAAAAACCTATCTAAAAAAACATTTTCCAGAAATAGGAGAAAAGTTAATTTCCGAAAGAAATTTGATTTTTTGGGGAATGAGAGAAGTATTCATGGTAAATAAGGAATAAAAATAATAAATATGGATATTTTTGACTCATCTAAATTTAACCAAATATCTGAATCCAAGCTAGAAAACGATGATTCCTTAGAAAAATTAATCAAACTCGTAGATGAATGGATGGCTGATCAATCAGGATATGATAAAGAAACATACCCTCAACTTGAAGTAGCCTTAACACAAAATAATCTAGCAAAATATGGAAAAATAATTTCACATCTAAAATCTAATTTCCCATAGCTAATTTTCTTTCACAAAATCCCGAATATATCCAACCACAATCCCAGCACAAGATTCTGGTAAATTATTTTCCCCATGAGCAATAATTTTTAACTCAGCTTTAGGAATCATGCGAGCATAAGTATTGCTCTTAGCCTGAGCATTTGCTGTATCTTGACCACCTTGTAAAATTAAACAAGGGACTTCTAGAGAGTACAAGCGATTGTTCAATAATTCTGCCTCAATTTCAGGTTGTTTGCGGTTAAATAGTAACTGACAAGCAGTAGGATATTGTAACAATTTTTGTCGGAGTTGTAAATTTTCGGTAATTTTCTGCTCCCAACCGATTAATTTAATCAAAGGAGTTAGTAAGCGTAATAGTTTAACTACTAGCGGTGAAAAGTTAACTAAACGCTGCATTTTGTGCCAATTTTGTTCTTCTTCTGCTACTTTTACACCTTCTGGTTCTAGGAGTGCCAAACCAGATACTTGCTCTGGATATTTTAGGGCATAACTGGCAGCAATCCAAGCCCCCAGAGAATCTCCTACTAAATAAATTTTTTCTAATTTCAAAGCTTGGAGTAACTCAGCTAAACACTCTACTTGTAAATTTATCGAATGATGTATATTAGGATTTTCTGATTCACTAAAACCCAATAAATCTGGTGCAAAGCAATGAAAATACTGAGAAAGTAAATTCATTATCGATACCCATTGGCTGCTATCATTCCAAGCGCCATGTAATAATACTACTGGAGTCCCTTTACCAATTTCACGCCAAAACAATAGCCCTTGAGAAAGTTTTCTCCGGGAGTTACGAAATAGGGTATCCATCATCATATATGGGTTAACAATTACAGATTTTAGATTTTAAACTATAGATTCTATACTAAATCTAAAATCTAAGATCTAAAATCTAAAATTTTTGTAAGCATTCAGCTATTAGCAATCAGCAGTCAGCTTTCTCACGCTTACGTCAAAAATTACTATTTGATGATCTAGTGATTTATGCAACATTCTAACTATTCTGACTCCTGAATTCTTACAAATTTTTATTATGCCAATGTTGTTAAACCATTTAAGTAGTCTTGTAATTGCCGATGGTGGTCATGAGACATCCGTGGTTGCGGAAGAGAACTAGGAGGAAAAGCTTGAATTTCTAGCACTTCTAAATTATCTTGAGGTTTCATTTCTCCTTGTACTTCAGCTTCAACCACAATACAAATTGAATGAATTCTTGGATCTCGATCTGGTGCGGAATAAACACCCACCAAACGCCGAATTTTCAACAATTCTAGTCCAGTTTCTTCCATTAATTCTCGACGGACTGCACTAGAAATATCCTCTCCCCAGTCCACCATACCACCAGGTAAAGACCAGCAACCATCATCGCTGCGTCGAATTAGGACAATTCGACCATCAGGTAAAATTGGAATAACGCTAGTACCAGTAATGGGATGGCGAAAAATAATACCCAATACTGTTTGCCCAACGTGCCATAAGCTACGTGTAGACTGGAGCAATGAAGTAAGAAAAGCAAGAATATTCAATCTTCAAATTTTTGTGTTGTACTTTATAATTGCCTAGCACTTAATAGAAATGTAACTAACAAAATATTAATTGTGTTTTGTTATATACAAATCCATAGAGTGTTAGGGTTATTATTCTCATGCTGATCCTGAGAATCAGTCAATTTTAACATCTGCTGTCAGTAAGCGCATAGGATTTACCAATACAATGGATTTGTGAACTAATAAACCTGTGCTACCTTTTTAATATATTGCTGGTTTGAATTACTGACGAATTGTTTAAATAAATTAGTCTTTACATAGCCTCTGTTTTCTTATTGACATCAATAAACTATTTTTCATCCCCTGGTTGGATGATTTAATGAAAAAAGTCAGTGTCTGAGAAATGATGATAAATTTAGCTTGACATAGCCTGTTTAGATAGGTTATATTAGTATGCTGTTTCAGCTATAGCTATTTTCTGCACTAGGCTAAAAGTGTATCAATAACATCGGTAGCTGGATTTTGCCTAAGTGTAGCTTTTTTGTTGTTTATTCATGAGGTGAATATGGCCAAGCGCCGTAACCCGAAAAAAGAAAAGGCGCTACGGAACCAGGCTTATGCCAGAAAGTTTCGTAAACGGACTACGACAGGAAGAATGCAAAGAAGGTTCCAACAAAGACCACCTAAGAGTGAAGAAGAAGAAACAGGAGCAGCAGTTGACGCAGCTGATTAAATTAACTGTTTAAATATTTACTCTGGAATTAATTTGCCATGTTTGGGCGTACATTTATTTAGATTTGTACGCCCTTGCTTATGGTTGAATATAGCAGGTGACAGGTGAAATAGGGCGGTATTGGGGAGCCACTGCGTGGGACGGGTTTCCCTGTAGACCCCAATCATGCGTCAACAACTACTCAAGCATTACTTAATACTCGGCGCGTATTTGAGTACGGGCAGCCACTATAGCTTGTTTAACCTGTGCAAAACCAGTACCACCGTAACTGTTACGGGCTGCAACCACTTGGCGGGGTGATATTGCTTCATAAATATCCGCAGCAAAGGCTGGGTGTATTTGTTGCCACTCTTCTAGCTTTAAATCTTTGAGAAGTTTACCTGCGGCAATACTGGTTTTTACTACTTTACCTACAAGGTTGTAGGCTTCTCGGAAGGGTACGCCCCTTGCTGCTAAGTAATCTGCGACATCGGTAGCATTAGAAAAATCTTCTGTAACTGCTTGCGCCAAGCGTTGATTGCGAAATTCTAAACCTTCCCGCAACAAAATTGTCATTGCTTCTAAACAGGCTTTAACAGTTTTAACGGTGTCAAATATGCCTTCTTTATCTTCTTGTAGGTCTTTGTTATATGCCAGGGGTAAGCCTTTCATAATCACTAACATAGCCTGGAGATGACCAAAAACACGCCCTGTTTTTCCACGCACTAATTCTGGTACATCAGGGTTTTTCTTTTGGGGCATGATGCTGGAACCTGTGGCACAGCTATCTTTGAGGGTGACAAAGCGAAATTCTTCTGATGCCCAGAGGATCACTTCTTCTGAGAGACGACTGAGGTGAACCATAATCATGCTGGCTGCACAGAGGAATTCAATGGCAAAATCGCGATCGCTCACTCCATCTAAGCTATTAGCATAAATATTGTCAAAATGCAATAAGCTGGCTGTGTAATGTCGGTCAATGGGAAAAGTTGTTCCCGCTAAAGCACCACAACCCAAGGGAGAAATATTCACTCGTTTGTAAACATCTCCTAACCGTTCCCAGTCCCGTTGTGACATCTGAAAGTATGCCAAAAGGTGATGAGCTAAACTCAGAGGTTGGGCGCGTTGTAGGTGGGTATAGCCGGGAATCAGGGTTTCAACGTTTTTTTCAGCTATTTCGAGTAATACTGTTTGAAATTCCCGTAAATACTGGCGAATTTGTTGAATTTGGTCGCGCAGGTAGAGTCTGGTATCAGTGCCTACCTGATCATTACGAGAACGGGCAGTATGCAGCTTTTTACCGACATCACCGACCATTTCTGTGAGTCGCTTTTCTACGGCAAAATGTACATCTTCGGCATCAATACCAGGTTGAAATTGGCCTTGTCGGTATTCTTGGCGGATTTTTTCTAAACCTGTTACTAGTTGCTCTCCTTCTTCTGGGGAAATAATTCCTGTGTGAGCCAGCATTTGGGCATGAGCTTGGGAACCAGTAATGTCATATTCTATGAGTTCAATGTCAAAACTGATACTAGCATTAAAACGAGCGATCGCTGGATGTAATGAGGTTTCAAACCGCTGGCTCCAAGTTGGTTTTTCGGTCATAAATTTAGAAGGGAGAGGAAAGGACAAATTTGCTGATCTTAGATTTTGAATCAAAATCAATCCAAAATCTAAAATCCACAGTCCATTTAACCGTAACTGGTTAAACCCTTCAACATATAGCCAATAATCATACCAATAAACAATGCCCAAATTTGACCTGTTTTGACAAAGTTATTCCAATTACGTTGGATCTGACCTAACAGGTCAGCATCTTTAACGTTAGTGTAATCACCAACTAGGAAAAGATGAGTGTGATCACTTACTGGAAAGCTAATATGAAAGTGCAAGTTCCCCAAGAGCGAAAATACTGTATCATTCAAATGTTCCATAATCCTCTGACCAAAGGGCTAGTAAACTCTTCTCAAAAATTGCAGTAATTAATCTAATATCAAATAACCGCAATTATACACAGTCTTTACCTTATTAGCTTATTAAGTTTGAGATGCCAAGCGCAATTTCTCTGAAGTTCGCAAAATTTGACCTGCTAAAACTGCTGCACCAAAGCCGTTATCAATATTAACTACACCAATACCAGCAGCGCAAGAATTAAGCATTGTTAATAAAGGTGCTAAACCACCAAAGCTTGCACCATAACCGATACTGGTGGGAACAGCAATTACAGGACAATCTGCTAAACCAGCAACCACACTCGGTAAAGCACCTTCCATCCCCGCTACTACAATCAATACCGATACGGAATTAATGAGGTGACGGTTATCTAGTAAGCGATGAATACCCGCTACACCCACATCCCAGAGACGCTGAACCCGGAAACCATAAAGTTCAGCTGTAACTGCGGCTTCTTCTGCAACAGGTAAATCAGCCGTACCAGCGGAAAGAATACCAATTTCTCCAGGGAAGATGGGTTCAATCACAGGGGGTTTAATGGCACAAATTCGCGCTAATTCAAAGTATTGCAGACCTCTGACCTTTTTTTGCAGTGCCGCATAAACATCAAGGGAAATGCGCGTGGCCATGACTACAGAAGCACGCTGACGCATAACTTCCATAATTTGAGCAATTTGATCAGGTGTTTTACCAGGCCCCCAAATCACTTCTGGGAAACCGGTTCTTAAATGACGATGGTGGTCAATTTTAGCAAACTCACCTACAGATTCATAAGCTAAGTCTTTAAGTGAGTCTAAAGCCATCTCTGGAGTTACTTTACCATTGGCAACAGCTTCTAAGAGCGATCGCAAAGCTTCAGGTTGAGTCATCCGATTTTGGATTTTAGATTTTGGATTTTGGATTTTGGATGGATATTTTGGTAATAGGTAATAGGAAAAAATAAAATTGATTACCCAGTCCTCAGTCCCCTACTTTGTGATTTTAATTTCATGAATGTTCCAGAAAGGACCACCTAAAGCAGAAAATTTAATCCCTTCAAAACGATTTCGCACCGCTGAGAGAGAATAGGAGTTTACTAAATAAATAAATGGTAAATTATCCTGTGTTAATCGTTGACTTTCCGCGTAAATTTCCTTAACCTTTTCTTCATTAAATTCTTGTGCGCCTTGAATATAAAGTTGGTGTATCTTTGCTTCCCAAGGTGCAACTTCCCACGCTTCTATTGGCTTTTGTCCTGGTTGGGGTTTTTGATTAAACATATGTAACCCACCTTCAGGAGACCAGACATTAGCTCCATCATTGGGTTCTAAACCACCGGTCAAACCTAGCAAAGATGCTTCCCAATCTAAAGTATTAGATAGCTTATCTAAAAAAGTATTCCATGCTAAAGGCGTGAAATCAACTTGAATACCAATTTTGCTCAAATCTTGTTTAATTTGTGAACCCATTGCTTCACGAATTTTGTTACCTGCATTGGTAAGTAAAGCAAACCTAACACGGTTTCCTTGAGCATCTTCTAGTTGATTTTGAGAATTGTATTTGAACCCTGCTTCGAGTAGTAATTTTTTGGCTTTTTCTGGATTGTAGTTGTAAACTTTTAAACCTTTCTCAGGTGATAAATAATAAGGACTTTGAACAGAAATTGGTGAATCTTGAGTTTGTCCCAAACCACGAAAAGTATTATTAATCATGGTTTTTCTATCAATTGCATAAGCTATAGCTTGGCGGAATTCTGGATTATTAAACCAACGCGATTTAATTGGATCTACAAGAGATTTACCATTTCTTTTACCTTTATTTAAATTGAAAACTACAAAACTTGTACTAGAAGATGGTCCACCATTATAAATTTTGAAATTACCTTGTTTTTCTTGTGTTTTCAGCAAAGAAAAATAATCAGGTGTCACACCTACAGAGTCTAAACCACCAGAGCGAAATTGCAACAAAGAAGTATCTGTTGATTCAACAATTTGCCAAACAATTCTTTCAATATAAGGTTGGGGTTTACCTTGAGCATCTTTACGCCAATAATAGGGGTTACGGCGGAAAATTATCCGTTGACTTGTATCGTAACGTTCTAGTTTATAAGGTCCATTGACAATAATTTGCTCAGGTGGAGTATCCACACCCCACATTGTTAGAAACTTCGGTTTCCCATCTTGGTCTTTCGTTTTCACCGATTCTCGTAACGCATGAGCAGGTAAAATTGCAGCACCAGCATTTTGTAAGAAAGGCCTAAAAGGTTCTGGTACGCTAAATTCTACCCGTCTACTATCGACTTTTGTCACAGTAGGAAGTTTGCGATCTTTACCAATCCTCAAAATATCTCTTAGGTCAGTGGGTATTTCTTCATTGAGATAAATATCGTTATAGGTAAATACTACATCATCTACCGTCAATGGCTTACCATCAGACCATTTTAAGTTCTCGCGAAGAGTGAAGGTAATCTTGAATTTATCCTCAGAAACTTCCCATGATTCTGCTAAATTTGGCTCAAGTTTACCGGTAAGAGGATTTTGGTTAATTAATCCTTCGTAAGTATAACCAAAAATATTGGGTGATTCGGAACTAAGAGCATAGTTAAAGGTTTTGGGATCGCTAAGAATACTAGTTACTAATTGCGGTACTTGCTGACTTGCACTACTTTTGAAATTATTGGGGTTGCAAGCAGTAATTGATATTGCTGTAAATGACAGGATAGTGATGAGTAATAAAAGGCGTTTTGTGTGATTGATAATGTTTTTATTGAATTTCATATTTTCCCAAAATAATAAATAGTATTTAGTTTGATTCACTAGAGTTAAACCAGTCGAGAAAATGCTGTGTCATTGTAAAATATCTGATTCCAGCACTGCGTAAAGCATCTTTGACTTCAGGTTCATTAAAGTCTTTGGTGTTATTGCTGATAAAAGCCTTTTCTTCTTCAGGATGTAAATTAGCTTGTTCCAGTATACATTGCAAAATTAAGTTATCCATAATATCATTTTTGATCAGTAAAACTTCCATTTCCGTCAAAAATGCTTGACAGATATTATGCAGTGTATAGTCACTTACGTGTATTATTTGCGCGTTAGTATTTATCTTATCAATGGCATCAAGAAGGCGGGATTTAATATCATTCATCAAGGACATATTATCAATACGGGCTTGCTCTAAACTTCTCAAAAAAGATTGAGCATAATTAGAACTTTTATCTCGTCCTAACTCTCGGATTTTTTTACCCATTTCCTCCTGGAAATGTAATCCATATTTTTCTTCTATTCTGTATGTAGAAACTGCTTCAATATAACAAATATTTGGTATAAATATGCGGACAGACTGAGGCGGATTATACAGTAAATTTGCTGCTTGTGAATCCTGTCCTTTAGCAATAGCCATTAAAAAGTTAGTTTCAATATAAAGTATCAGCACCTGAGTTGTACCTAATAATCATTGTGTGAATAAGTATCTCCGCCTTCTATTTTTGATAATAAACCAATTTCGTCTAATTCTTGCGATGCTGGTGGTGTATCTAATTTCCAATGGTAAGCTAAATCTCTTAGCCAAGCTTCAATTAGTGTTTTTAAATATAAATTTAAAATTTTTTTATGGCTAAATTCGGGATCGTAATATTTCAGGATGTTCTCTGTGTTCAGTAAAATAACAGATTCCATAGAATTGTCATTATAAAATTTAATAACTTCTACATTTACTAGATTAACCAGCATGATAAAACAAAATATTTTTTTCCTTTGTGGTGGCATTGATAATATATTAGGAATAGGGATATGTAAATCCTCTAGTTCTAATTGTGAAATAAACTGCTGTTTTATATCTTCTATTTGTATAGAAACAGCTTTTATTTTTACCAATAAAACAACATTCCCATTTTTATCTACAACAATAACATCAGCATGATTATTAGCCTTAAAACTGAGTTTCGCTAATCCTGTGTATAATGTTTTCCAAATTCCTGATGTTATATCCTCTATTCCTTGATTTATTTTCTCTGAACTAAACATTGTCATACCCTTCCATTAATAAATCAATCATCTGCCACTAACAAAACGACAGCATAAGCACAAATACCTTCTTCTCTGCCAGTTGGTCCCAATTTTTCATTAGTAGTAGCTTTGACACCAACTTGATTAGGTTCTAATTGTAAAACTGCTGCTAATTTCTCCCGCATTGAATTAATATGAGGTTTTAATTTCGGACGTTCTGCAACAACGACAGAATCAATATTTCCTATTTTCCAACCTTGTTGAAGAATCAACTGATGTACCTGTTTTAATAGTACAAGACTATCAGCCCCTTTCCATTGGGGATCGCTGGGGGGGAAATAATGGCCAATGTCCCCTAAGGATAATGCTCCCAGCATAGCGTCCATAATCGCGTGAGTAAGGACATCAGCATCACTATGTCCTAACAAACCTAGTTCATGAGGAATGTGAACACCGCCTAAAATTAAAGGGCGATCGCTCACCAATCGGTGAATATCGTAGCCGTTACCAATTCTGATGTTCATAGTTATTTGTCAGTTGTAAAAGAATATTTTTCTCCCCTACTCCCCTGCTCCCCTGCTCCCCTGCTCCCCTGCTCCCTGTTCCCTCTCTTGTTCCCATTTTTCCAGCAAATCGGGACGACGGGAAGCTGTGCGTTGAATTTGTTGTTGAAAACGCCAACGGGCAATTTCTGCATGATTTCCACTCAGTAGCACATCTGGCACTTTCCAGCCGCGAAAATTGGCGGGACGGGTATACTGGGGAAAATCTAATAAACCTTCCTCAAAACTTTCAGCTTTGAGAGATTCTACCTTACCAACCGTCCCCGGTAGTAAGCGCACAACCCCATTGAGTAAAGCCATCGCTGGAATTTCTCCACCAGTGAGAATAAAATCACCCAAAGACACTTCACGAGTGACTAAATTCAGCACTCTCTCATCTACCCCTTCATAATGACCACAAATCACCACCAATTGGTCATAATTGGTCACTAATTCTCGCAGGAGGGGCTGATTTATCGTTTGACCTTGGGGACTCATCAAAATCACCTCTCGGCGCGGTAGAATCGGCAGCGACTCCACAGCAGCAAAAATTGGTTCAGGCTTCATCAGCATCCCCACACCGCCGCCGTAAGGTTCATCATCTACCTTACGATGTTTATCAGTAGTAAAATCCCTGGGGTTAACCAGATGCACTTCAGCAATCTGCTTGGCTAGGGCTTTACCCAAAAGACCGGAACTCAGAACCGAGCTAAAACAATCAGGAAAAAGCGTAACTATATCAAAACGCACAGTAATTCGTATTTAATGACACTAAGATGAGATTGGAACATTTAACGTAAATTTCTCATTAACGTAAGTTGCCCAGGAGTATGGCTATAGCTTGCGTGGCGACGTAGGAGTCATACGCCACTCGGCGCTATCAGGACTGAGAATTTATTTTTCTGTCCATCACCCCATTTTTCCCCGTTAAGGGTTCCCTTGAAGTCAAGAGGAGATAGACTTAATCAACAGTATCTAAAATTACCAGAATTCTTAGCTTTTTGGTGGGAGCAAAAGTTTTTCTAATTACTTAATTTATGTTTAAATATTGTCACAACTAAATTTAAATTAATAATCCCACCAAAGTTAACAACTTCCAGGATGCATCGAGCCAGCCTCAGAAAAAAGAGTGTCAAGACCTGCAAAGCCCCAACCCCAGAGGGTAAACCCAGCCTTAAAGCACTATTTTATTTTGCCAGTCTGGAATAAATAGATAAGTGAAAAACAAGGTGCTGGCGATGAGGAACAGTAACGAACATGACAGAACTGAGGCTTCGTGTGCGTTCAAGGAGAAGTTGGAGAGACGGATTTCGCCACTCCACACTTATCAAAAGTGTCCTCTCAAAGAAGCAAAGGGCGAAAATCAACAGGCTACTAAACCTTGTTAAATTCACACGCCATTCGCCACAAGCCGGGGGACCCGTCCAAGGCGATGGCTCCTGAAGTTGTTGACCAAAGAAACACAATGCAGCAATTAAAAGCTAAATCGCTGGAAATGAGGACACCCCAAGCAACTAAAACCGCCGTTCTAGTTATCGGAGGCGCAGAAGACAAAGTTCACGGACGCGAAATCTTGCGGACTTTTGTTGCTCGTGCTGGTGCTAGCAAGGCATATATTACAATTGTTCCATCAGCCTCCCGCGAACCAGCCATCATTGGTGGTCGGTATATTCGCATTTTTGAAGAAATGGGTGCCGAAAAGGTTGAGATTTTAGACATTCGTGAACGCGAACAATGCGAAAACTCTCAGATTAAAGCATCCTTAGAAGCCTGTACTGGGGTTTTTTTAACAGGGGGAGACCAATTGCGCCTCTGTGGAGTTCTGTCAGATACACCAGCGATGGAAATTATCCGGCAGCGGGTGAGAGCAGGACAACTGACCCTAGCAGGAACCAGCGCGGGGGCGGCAGTAATGGGGCATCACATGATTGCAGGTGGAGGTAGTGGTGAAACGCCAAATCGTTCCCTAGTTGATATGGCAACAGGCTTGGGATTTATTCCTGAAGTCATTGTCGATCAGCACTTTCACAACCGTAATCGGATGGGAAGACTGATAAGTGCGATCGCTGCCCATCCAGATCGCCTTGGCATTGGCATTGATGAAGATACCTGTGCTGTGTTTGAACGTGATGGTTGGTTGCAAGTCATGGGCAAAGGAAGTGTGACAATTGTTGATCCCACAGAACTTACCCATACTAATGAACCCCATGTCAGCGCCAACGAACCCTTAACTGTGCATAATTTACGTCTACATATCCTCAGTTACGGAGATCGCTTCCATCTTTACCAACGTACTGTTTTACCTGCTGTGCATCGGATCTCCAGCTGACGGGATAGAGTATCTAAGGTTACACTGTGTTGACCGCGCATTTATTTGTTGTTGCAAAAATAATCAGATGAATACTATCTAAAAAGAAAAAACTGTTTGTCATGAACAGTTTAGCGGTCAATTCCAGTAAGAAACTAGAATTTTGGTTCCGAATCTCCATCTACCTATTCCCATGAGAATCCTCAAGATCCAGACCTTACGCGGCCCAAACTACTGGAGCATTCGACGCCATAAACTCATCGTCATGCGCCTCGATTTAGAAACCCTTGCCGAAACGCCCTCGAATCAAATCCCCGGCTTTTATGAAGGATTAGTTGAGGCTCTGCCTAGTCTAGAGGGTCACTATTGTTCGCCTGGCTGTCGTGGAGGTTTTTTGATGCGTGTCCGAGAAGGCACAATGATGGGCCATATCGTAGAACACGTAGCCCTAGAACTCCAGGAATTAGCTGGAATGCACGTAGGTTTTGGCCGCACCCGTGAGACTGCCACACCTGGAGTTTACCAGGTAGTGATTGAGTACCTAAATGAGGAAGCGGGACGTTATGCCGGACGTGCAGCAGTACGGCTGTGTCAAAGCATTGTTGATCGGGGCCGTTATCCCAAGGCAGAACTAGAGCAAGACATCCAAGACCTCAAAGACTTTTGCCGCGATGCTTCGCTTGGTCCTTCCACAGAAGCAATTATCAAAGAAGCAGAAAAAAGAGGTATTCCTTGGATGCCTTTAGCAGCAAGGTTTCTGATTCAACTAGGCTATGGTGTCAATCAGAAACGGATGCAGGCAACAATGAGTGATAACACAGGCATTCTCGGTGTAGAACTAGCTTGTGATAAAGAAGCCACTAAACGCATCCTCGCCGCCAATGGTGTGCCAGTACCCAGAGGCACGGTGATCAACTTCTTGGATGATCTCGAAGAAGCCATTGACCATGTTGGTGGTTATCCTATAGTCATCAAGCCTCTAGATGGTAATCATGGACGTGGTATCACCATTGATATCAGAAGTTGGGATGAAGCTGAAGCAGCCTATGAAGCAGCCAGGCAGGTTTCCCGTTCTATTATTGTGGAACGGTATTATGTCGGGCGTGACCATAGAGTATTGGTGGTGGATGGCAAAGTTGTCGCAGTCGCTGAACGAGTCCCAGCCCATGTAGTTGGTAATGGTAGATCCTCCATCGCTGAACTGATTGAGGAAACCAACCAAGACCCGAATCGTGGTGAAGGTCACGATAACGTCCTCACCAAAATAGAACTAGATCGTACCAGCTACCAATTATTAGAGAGACAAGGCTACACCCTCAAAAGTGTACCTCCAAAGGGTACAATTTGTTATCTGCGGGCAACAGCTAACCTGAGTACAGGTGGTAGTGCTGTAGACCGCACCGACGAAATCCACCCGGAAAATGTTTGGTTGGCACAACGGGTAGTGAGAATTATCGGTTTGGATATTGCAGGCTTGGATATTGTTACCTCGGATATTAGCCGCCCTCTCAGGGAGATGGACGCTGTAATTGTGGAAGTTAACGCCGCACCTGGCTTCCGAATGCACGTTGCTCCCAGTCAAGGCATCCCCCGTAACGTTGCTGGGGCAGTGATGGATATGCTGTTCCCCAACGAAAAACCCAGCCGCATTCCCATCCTCAGCGTCACAGGCACTAATGGCAAAACTACTACAACTCGTCTGTTAGCACATATTTATAAGCAAACAGGTAATGTTGTAGGTTATACGACTACAGACGGCACATATATCGGTGATTACTTGGTGGAGGCGGGAGACAACACTGGCCCCCAAAGCGCCCATGTCATCCTGCAAGATCCAACTGTCGAGATAGCTGTACTTGAATCGGCTCGTGGCGGCATTCTTCGCTCTGGTTTAGGCTTTGAGTCTGCTAATGTTGGTGTGGTGTTGAACGTAGCCGCAGATCATTTAGGTATTGGTGATATTGATACCATTGATCAATTAGCTAACCTGAAAAGTGTGGTTGCAGAAGCTGTATACCCTGATGGCTATGCAGTTCTCAATGCTGATGATCACCGCGTTGCCGCAATGGCAGAAAAAACTAAAGCCAATATTGCTTACTTCACCATGAACCCAGACTCGGATTTGGTGCGAAAGCATATCCAAAAGGGAGGAGTGGCAGCAGTATATGAAAATGGCTATTTGTCAATTGTCAAAGGTGATTGGACACACCGGATAGAAAGAGCAGAAAATATTCCCTTGACAATGGGCGGAAAAGCTCCGTTTATGATTGCCAATGCTTTAGCTGCAAGTTTGGCAGCTTTTGTGCAGAATGTGACAATAGAGCAAATTCGTTCTGGCTTAAAGACTTTCCGCGCTTCAGTTAGTCAAACACCGGGAAGAATGAATTTGTTTAATTTGGGTAAATACCATGCTTTGGTAGATTATGCCCATAACCCCGCTAGTTACGAAGCTTTAGGTTCTTTTGTCCGCAACTGGACAACTGGACAGCGCATAGGAGTGGTGGGTGGACCTGGCGATCGCCGTGATGAAGATTTTGTGACTCTGGGTAAATTATCAGCAGATATCTTTGATTACATCATTATCAAGGAGGATGATGACACCAGAGGACGGCTACGCGGTTCAGCTTCTGATTTGATTACTCAAGGCATTACTCAAGCCAAGCCTAACTGCCGTTTTGAATCAATTCTAGATGAAACCCAAGCCATTAACAAAGCCTTAGATATGGCTCCCGATGGAAGTCTGGTGGTAATTTTGCCAGAAAGCGTTAACCGGGCTATTAAGTTAATTAAGGTGCGGGGTGTTCAGGAAGAAATTCAGCCACAAAGTCAAACTACTACTATCAGTGATTCTCAAAATGGGGTAGCACCTTCTTCCGTGGTTAATACCCTACTTTAATGTCAGGTAGGGATAATTAATGAATTGTCCCTACTGATGATTTTTCTTTGTGTTGTTGGTTCGTCTGGTCGTCGGTTTTTTTATTAGTTCCTAAGTAGGTTGGCGTTAAAAATTGTCTTGGTGGTATGCTTGGAGGAAAGAGGAAGGTTAAGAACAAGATAATATTATTATGAGGATTATTTCTACATCAAAATTAAAACATCCTCTAATAAATATCCAGATTTAAAACAGATTATTGATAGTAATACCCTTGCAATACTAAATAACCCAGGGAATAAATTCCCTGTCTAAAAGCTAAAGTCGGTTAAAACCGACTAAAATCTAGTTGAATTTACTATTTAAAAATCACATCCTGTAAATCCTTAAATCCTGGAAATCCTGATTCAGACAAAAAATCACATCATGAAATTACACAGGTAATTTATTCCCTGTCTAAAAGCTAAAGTCGGTTAAAACCGACTAAAATCTAGTTGAATTTACTATTTAAAAATCACATCCTGTAAATCCTCAAATCCTGGAAATCCTGATTCAGACAATTATGATTGTTCTGAATTATCCTCCTCATCAGTCTTTTTAATTCCCTCTTGGAAACTTCTCAAACTCTTTCCCAATACTCCCCCCAACTCAGGAATTTTCTTGGGTCCAAAAATCAAAATCGCAACTATGGCAATGATCGCTACTTCTGGCCATCCTAGTCCAAACATATCATTTTCCTCTTAAGTCACTTTAAATTATCTATACAATTTATTCTGTCCTAATTGGTATATTTAACCAATTACTTAATTCATTAGCCAACCATTCTAATTCTAACTCAGATTTGATATTTTCGCTCTTGAGATCAAATTCAATTTTTTTGACACCTGCCCAAACTACTAATTTTGGAGGTACTTCAAAGACATCTCCTTCAGAATTTTTTCGCACATCTTTGGGAGTATAGATAATTCGGTTAATATGTTCTCTGGGCGAGGAAATATGATTTTTAATTTTCCATTGCCGTACATAATAATCAATGGATATTTTTTGTTGATTGATGTTGATTTTTAAACTGCAAAAATAAGCAAATAAAATTCCATAAATTACCGCTAAACCCGCCCCCCAAAAAGGTAAAGAGAATACAGCCATGGCTATATTACCAGGAAAAGGCAGAGAAAGCGCACTAATAGTCCAGAATAAAACAAATGAAAACCAACCTCCCATAAACAGAGCTATTAATATTATGATCGGGTGAAACCCAACAGGAGGAATCATAATTTCTAAATGGTCTTGATTTTTAATAACTTGAATTTTACTACCTGCTAGTTTAGCAATCGTTAAATTTGTAATATCAGTATTTTCTGGTTTTTCTAAAGCTGTCAGTGCTGCCTTTGCAGATGTAAACCGCTTGGCTAAATCTGGTTCTATCATCTTTTTTAACCAGTTAGTCAAGCTAGGACTAACATTTGCAACTTGTTCAAATTGAATGCGAAAATCTTTTTGGGGTAAGTCTGCTGGGTGAGTACCCGTGAGCAAATAAATCAGAGTTGCACCTAAACTATAAAGGTCAGATGCGGGAACTGTACGCCCCCCAAATTGTTCTTGTGGCATATAACCATAGGTTCCTACAACAGTCCTTGTGCCTGTTTCTGCTGCGAGAACGGTTTGTACTGACCCAAAATCTACTAAATAGACTTTTCCCACACTATTGCCAGATCGCTCTCCTAACAAAATATTGCTAGGCTTAATATCACGGTGGATCACGGGTGGATGTAACTCATGGAGATAAACAAGAATCTCTAAAACTGATGTAGCTATTTCCTTAACTTCACTTTCTGTAAAAGTCCTGCTAGTTTGTAAGTATTCTTCTAAGGTTTTAGCTGGGATATAAGTTTGGATGAGGGCAAATCCTTGATAATTTGGTGAATTTACCTCAAAATAGTCGAGATAACAGGGTATAGAGGGATGGGATAAAGATTTTAAAGTTTCGGCTTCTCGCTCAAACAGTTTGAGATCATCCCATTCAAAGTCACTACCGAAAGAAAGCAACTTGACAATTACCAAGTTACCTGTCACTACGTCACGCGCTAATAAAGTTCTTCGTCCTGACTTTTTGCCTAACTGCTGTTGAACTTCGTAGCGTTTACCTAATACTTCCCTATTCATCATGATTACTTAAAAGATGAATTTAAAAGGATTTTTTCATCCCCAGTCCTATTACCCAGTCCCCAATCCCTAGTATAGTCCTATGCCTTCCCAACTTTGGCCTTACATTACCCCTGGTATTCCTGATGAGTTATTTGAGAATTTACCGGGTATTCCCCTGAGTCAGCGAGAATTAAGATTGTTGTTAATTTCTCAACTGCGACTCAAACCAGATTCAGTGTTATGGGATATTGGCGCTGGTACAGGTACAATTCCTGTGGAGGTGGGGTTGCTGTGTCCACAGGGAAGGGTTCTTGCGGTGGAAAGAGATGAAGAAGTGGCTAATTTAATTAAACGCAACTGCGATCGCTTTGAGGTGAAAAATGTAAAAGTGATTGAAGGTAGCGCCCCAGAGTGTTTGCATGATATTAAACCGACCCCTGACCGTGTGTGTATAGAAGGGGGAAAAGCCATCCAGGAAATTTTACAGGCTGTCTGGCTTTATTTGCCTTTATCCGGTCGAGTTGTCGCTACAGCTGCTAATCTAGAAAGTCTGTATGCTATTTCCCAGAGCTTTTCTCAGTTAAGAGCCAGAAATATTGAAGTTGTGCAGTCTGCGGTGAACCGCTTAGAAACACGCGGTTTTTCTCAAACCTTTGTTGCTGCTGATCCGATTTTTATTGTCAGTGGTGAGAAACTAGATTAAATCTGTTCGGTTTTCGGTTTTGGATTCAATCCAAAATCCAAAACTAAAATCCAAAATACTATTATGCCTTGGTCTCGAATTATTAGTGGAGTTATTGCGATCGCCCTCGCTTTGTCTTCAACCCTGTTAGGGGGTTGGTATTTTACCATAGCCATTGCGATCATTGTCTTTTTAGGTCAACAGGAATATTTTAATTTAGTTCGAGCCAGAGGCATAGCGCCTGCTGCCAAAACTACCATATTTGTCAGTTTAATTTTATTAGCTATTTGTACTCTTGAAAGCAGTTTAGCGGATGCGCTCATGCCCATAGCAGGAACTTTTATTTGTTTTTACCTGCTGTTTCAACCCAAATTTGCTACCATTGCGGATATTTCCGCTTCTATTATGGGGCTATTTTATGTCGGTTACTTACCGAGTTACTGGGTACGGTTGCGAAATCTTGATAGTACAAATATTATTGGCAATCTTCCCTTCGGTGGTTTCTGGCCTAAAAACTGGAATGAGATTTTAACACAGGGAAATTTAGATGCTCTACCACAAGGTTTAACATTTACAGTTTTAACTTTTTTCTGTATTTGGGCAGCTGACATTGGTGCTTACACTATTGGCAAGTTTTTTGGCAAAACCCGTTTATCAGATATCAGTCCGAAAAAAACTGTAGAAGGTGCAATTTTTGGGATCACAGCCAGTGTTATCGTAGCTGTAGCAGGAGCTTATTTTCTCCCATTACCTTACTCTCTAATTACTGGTTTAACCTTGGGTTTATTGATTGGTATTGCTAGTCTTTTAGGCGATTTGACCGAATCTATGCTGAAACGAGATGCAGGAGTTAAAGATTCAGGACAATTGATACCCGGTCACGGTGGTATATTAGACCGGACTGATAGTTATATTTTTACAGCCCCTTTGGTTTACTATTTCGTAACGCTGATTTTGCCTTTGTTAAGGTAATTCGTAATTCGTAATTGTCAATTACTACCCAGTCCCCAGTCCCCAGTCCCCAGTCCCCAGTCCCCAGATCTAAGGATTGACGTTGATGCGACCACGACATAATATTTGGCTAGATTTCAAAGTTAATTCTTGTAGATCAACATCTGAACCAAGGTCTAAATGGTATCCAGAATTATTTTCTAAAATTGGTTCTTGATTATACAGAATTTTAATCTGTGTTAATTGTAGTTCTTGACCGTTGAGTAGTTCTAAACCTACAGAAATCTCTAGGGATGTAGGTTTACTATCAGTTGGTAAAACTCCGTAGAGTATTAAACGCTGATTGTCAATGGTAATTTCCTGCCAAGAAATAGGCTTGGATTTTTCCCATTGTTCTGGTAATACTGGGAATAGTTTAACCAATACATCATTTAAGGCAGTTGATAATAATTCAGATGGTAGGGATTTATTCAGATCCCCTTCTTCTACTACCAGTTCAGCAACCACTGGCACTATTTCTAACAGTCGCAGGGGCTTACCCTTAAGTACAGAACCAATATTTATCTGTATATTTTCAGCAGAAAGTTGAATGCGTGTAACATGAATACCTTGATAAACTGCATTAGTAGCAAAAATAGATACCGCAGGAATACCGCCAGAAAGGAGTTGGCGATCGCTTGCTCCAATCTCGACCTCAATCTGGGATACTTGAGTTAATTGTGTTTTTAGCCATAGTTTGATTGCCGTGGTGAGAGCTTTAGTAATTAATCGTACTTTCTTACCATTTGCCGCTGGAGAAGTTTTATTTGCCATTTAACAACTTTATTGTCTATATTTGCTCAAAAATTCCGAAATCTTAAACAGTTCTTAAATGTAATAGTTATTACTATTAACTAGAAAATGGGAAGATTAGATTTTCGGTATGAAATCAAAGAAAACTCAACAATAGTAACGGACAACTGATTAAAAAAAGAAGCAATTTTTACATGGAGGTACGGATACAAAAGATTATATCTCAATGGGGTATAGCCTCACGTCGTGAAGCTGAAGAGATGATTAAGCAATCACGAGTGAAGATAAATGGGATTTTGGCACATTTAGGTCAAAAAGTCGATCCCCAACGAGACAGCATCTGTATTGATGGTAAACCTGTCTCTCAAAGCCAGCGCCCATCTTTAATTTATTTGTTGCTGCACAAACCAGCGGGATTTGTTTCCACTTGCAATGATCCCCAAGGAAGACCCACTGTTTTGGATCTATTACCCCAAAAATTACAACAGGGTACTGGTATTCACCCAGTTGGGCGTTTAGATGCGGAATCTACGGGTGCGTTAATACTTACAAATGATGGGGACTTGACATTTGCGCTAACTCATCCTAGTCATAATATTTCTAAGACATATCATGTTGTGGTAAAAGGACATCCCCCAGAAGCAGTTCTGAGGATGTGGCGTGAAGGTGTTGTACTAGAAGGGAGAAAAACACGACCTGCTAAAGTACGCTTGCTTGAACCTCTGGTGAACCAAAGCAAATTAGAAATAATTTTGCAGGAGGGAAGAAATCGCCAGATTCGCCGTGTAGCTGAACAGTTAGGATATCCTGTAATCCAACTTCATCGCACTGCGATAGGTTCAATTCAATTACAAACACCAAAAGCTGGATTTCTAGGTGCCGGTGACTATCGTCATCTCACCCCAGAAGAGATTATTTTTTTAAACAATCAGATAAAGCGGATACCTATTAATGATTAAGTTGAGTTAAGGAGTGTAATAAAAATCATGAAATGGCCAAGAAAAAAAGAGGAAAAGCCGAGCAAACCGTCAATAGAACAACAACAGGCAGATAAATTGACACAATTGGGCGCTAAACTTGCGGACTTGCGTCAACAACAGGGTTTATCACTGGATGAAATTGTGGCAGTAACGAGAATTCCTCGAAGATTATTGAACGCAATTGAAGTAGGTGATTTAGACGATTTGCCAGAACCAATTTATATTCAGGGTTTAATCAGGCAATTTGCTGATGCACTGGGACTCAAGGGGGCAGAATTTGCCAGCCATTTTCCTGTTGGTTTTCAACAGGTGAGTTCTCAAAGCAATTGGCAACCTAAACCCTTTTTTCAACTACGTCCTCTTCATCTTTACTTGCTTTACATTTTCGTTATTATCTGCTCTGTGAATGGGTTATCTCAGTTATTGAATCAGACCGCTCTGCAAGCGAAGAATAACCCAAATCAACCAAAGATACAAACAAATTCCGATTTAACACCTCAGAAACTCCAAGTTACGGGTTTAGAGGAAATTCAAGTTGGTATCAACACTTCCGAAGCTCAATCTGTAGAAATTGGTGTCACCTTGAAGTCATCATCTTGGATTCGTGTTGTCGCTGATGGTAAAACCGAGTTTGAGGGCGTTCTGCCAAAAGGATCTCACCGCAACTGGAAAGCTACTGAGGAACTTCGAGTGAAAACTGATAATGCTGGGGGTGTGTTAATGAGTATTAATGAGCAACAACCCAAGGAAATGGGCAAACCAGGAAAAGTTGAAGAAATCAGGATCGCAGCGAAGCTCAAGTCTTGAAACTTCGTGATTCAGTAGGGGCTGGTCTGGCTAGATAGAGAATTTATCATTGAGATGCAGCACACTGTAGGCAATATTGCGGTTAGCTGCCAATGTGAACTAATGCACATAACTAAAAATAGCTATGTTGCCTTTGCTCTACCAATTAAGTTGAACCAGTCCCTACCTAAGCACTAGGTTTTGAGTACGGAATGGCGATTCCTACTTTATACTACGCATTCATAAACCGTGGATCAGGAATTTCTGGGAGCGCGTCCATAAAGTTTGGTAAGAATTTTCATGCGATCACTTAATTCATCAGTCAGAACTTCTGCTTGATAACGCCATTCCCAATTACCTTCAGCCGTACTGGGATAATTCATTCTGGCTTCGTTTTCCAAGCCTAAAACATCTTGTAAAGGAATAATCGCTTGATTGGCGATGGAACTCAAAGCTAAACGAATTAAATCCCAGTTTATCCCATCAGGACTGATAGATCCCAAATACAACAACAAATTTTGCTTTTCGTAATTATTCGCAGTATTAAACCAGCCCACAGTCGTATCATTGTCGTGAGTGCCAGTATAAACTACAGCATTTCTGGGGTAATTAAAGGGTAAAAACGGATTACCGGGATCAGAACCAAAGCCAAATTGTAATACCTTCATACCGGGAAACTCAAACTGATCTCGCAGTGCTTCCACTTCTGGCGTAATAATCCCCAAGTCCTCTGCCAAGATAGGTAATTTGCCCAACTTTTGTTTAATGACTTCAAAAAAAGCTACCCCTGGTGCTTCTACCCATTTACCATTCACAGCAGTTTCTTCACCTTGGGGTACAGCCCAATAAGCCTCAAATCCTCGGAAGTGGTCAATCCGAATTATATCTACATAATCCAGCATGGCCTCAAAACGTTGTAACCACCACTGAAAGTCTTGTTTTTGCAACTCGTCCCACTTGTAAACTGGGTTGCCCCATAATTGACCTGTGGCGCTAAAATAATCTGGTGGAACTCCTGCCATTAAAGCCGCTGCACCTGTTTCTTCATCTAAGGCAAAAATATCAGGATTTGCCCACACATCAGCACTGTCATGAGCTACGTAAATGGGGATATCACCAATAATGTCTATCCCATTTTGATTAGCATAATTTTTCAGTTCTGACCACTGACGGAAAAACTCATATTGGATGAACTTGTAATAAAATATTTCCTGTGCTAATTCGTGTTCCATCCGGGCTAAAGCCGCTGGTTCGCGTTTTGCCAGTTCTGGTTCCCAAGTGTGCCAACTTGCTCCATTGTGGGCATCTTTGAGCGCCATAAACAGAGCATAATTATTCAGCCAATAGCCTCTAGTGTTACAAAAAGTGTGAAAGGCTTTTTTTTGAATAGCTGTGGCGTGAGGTTTAAAATTTTCGCAGGCTTTTTTGAGCAGATTTACTTTAATGGGGATAACTTGCTCAAAATTCACTTTATCAGCGGGAAATTCTGGTAAATTACCAAAATCTCCGGCAACTAATAAACCTTCATCCACCAGCTTTTCTGGACTAATCATCAGGTGATTTCCAGCCATCGCTGAGTATGACATATAAGGAGAATTACCATAACCAGTTGGACCTAGAGGCAAAACTTGCCAATATTGCTGGTAGCTATCTTTGAGAAAATCAAGAAAACGATAAGCTTCTAAACCTAAATCTCCAATCCCAAATCGACTGGGGAAAGAACTAGGATGGAGTAAAATTCCGCTTGATCTAGGAAAAGGCATAATTAACCTGAAATATATAGCAGGAGTCAGGAGTAGGGGCGAAGCATTCGGGTGATAAATTATCAGTTTTTGCCAAAGGATATTTTCTGAATGCTTCGCCCGTACAGGAGTCAGGAGTCAAACCCTTTTTTGGAGGGAGTTTCATTATCAATTGATGTCCTAACCACCTTGGCGGTTGCTATAAAAGGAAGCGATTGCGCTCCGCGCAGTGCCAAAGGCGATCGCGTTAAAGACACCCATCGAATTTATCATGGCATAGTTAGCACTGACAGTTGTGCTTCATGAAGATATAGGAACGATGGTAAAGAAATGAGAAGATTAATCAAAATAACTATTAAGAAATGATGGCTTACAAAAATCCTGCCCCTACAGTTGATATTATTATCGAATTAATTGATAGACCACATCGACCGATTATATTAATTGAGCGACATAATGAGCCTTTAGGATGGGCTATTCCCGGTGGTTTTGTGGATTATGGTGAACCTGTGGAAGTGGCAGCACGACGGGAAGCTAAGGAAGAAATAGGTTTACAAATAGAGTTAATTGAGCAGTTTTTGGTTTATTCTGATCCCAGTCGTGACCCCCGACAGCATACGATTAGCATTGTGTTTTTGGCGACAGCGACGGGTGAACCTGTAGCGGGTGATGATGCTCAGGGTGTGGGGATTTTTGAGCCTTGGTCTGTTCCTGGTAATTTATGTTTTGACCATGATCAGATTTTGCGGGATTATTGGCGGTATAGAAATTATGGGATTCGTCCTCGGTTGGGGTAGAGGATTTTGGACTTTGGATTTTAACGAACCACGTTCTGCGTTCGCGTAGCGGTGCGTAGCACTCAGCAGTTCCCGAAGGGTAGGCGCGAAGGAAACGAAGGAAGAGGGGGAGAGAAGAAGAGAGGAAGATTCAGATAGATTTATCAAAACTGTTGAATTCTGTTAATCAGTAAACCAAAAAGTTTTTCTCCGAAGAGCGTTAGCGAAGCCCCCCGTAGGAATCGCTAAGTATTGTGCAGTGTATAGTAATTTAAAGTACAGAGTATACTAACCAGTAGACAACCCTATATATTAAAAATACTTATACACTAATAATGAACAAAACAAGATACTTAAACAGGCAGTTTAGCCTCTGCCTTTCTTCGGTAATGAAATCATCACACAAGCTCCTCTAAAGTAGGAAATAATAGCTTTTCTGCTTGCTGTCGATCACTAAAATCTTCCGCTTTCACATCACAAATGCAAGTCACATCAGTAATCTGACCACGCAAACACTGTACACTCTGAATCACTAAATAAGCTGCAAATGTAGCTATCAACACTGCCACAATTAAACTGATGACACCATCAGCCCAAGTCCAATTTAGCCAGATCACTGCGATCGCTGCTAATACTGCTCCCACTGAACTGGCTATATCTGCTAGCAGATGCAGTAAAGCTCCTCTCATATTGAGGTCATGATGACTACATTTGTGCAAACACTTGGCGTTAAAAGCGTTCACAAGTAGACCAATCAGGGCAGTTGCTAACATCGGTACACCATGAATCTCTATGGCGGGAGATTGGAAGCGCACCAGAGCTTCTTGAATGATCCAGACAGCAACAGCCGCTAAACTGATGCCATTAATCAAGGCTGCTAAGGCTTCTAAGCGATAGCGTCCAAGTATACTTTTATGGGATATAGATTGAGATAACCAGGCTGCAACCAGTGCTAAACCTAACGCTGCTACATCCGCAAAAATGTGTTCAGCGTCAGCTAAAAGCGATAAGCTATGACTCCAAATTCCCGTCCCTACCTCTATGCAAAAAAAAACACCAAGTAAAAGTAAGGCAGTCCAAAGAGCCTGAACTTTCTTCTGCACTGGGGTTGATGACATTGCAACTGACCCTCTGACTTGTTTTATAGAACCCATTTGGGATCTATCTAAAGTATCGATTGCTAAATACTGCTTAATACCGTTTGTCGCTTTGTAAAAACAAAACCCCTTCGTGTCTGAACTGGAATTGCAAGTTTTTTTCACTGCCTTTGAGTCAATTATTATTAAGGTTGTCTATTATCAAATTAGCTTTAACTTATCAATAGCTAATTTATATTATTAACATTAACTTCTAGAAGCCAATCATTAAAGTAAAAGAGAAAACATCCATCGTAAGATAGATAATTTTTACATTCTTATTGTTCAGGCTAAAAATAAAGTTCTCAATCATAAATTAGCTAACATTTATATCAAAAATATAATTTTTACTAATCTGAAACTCCCTAGTTTAAAGTAGCAAATGCTTTACAATAAGCTGTTAATGGCTACTGATAGCAATTTAGTTTTCATCGACTGAAATTTGAGAGTTATGAGGTTAGGTAAAGCTAAAAGTTAAAACTTTTGTTTTAGATTTTTGATTTACTCTACCAAATAAACTTGGCAAACTATTAGGTATCAAAGAATAATGTTAAAACGTCGCACAATACTGGCTGGTTTAACAGTGCTAGGCTTCACGCTGGCCGTAAGTACAAAAGTCTATGGGCAATCTACTACCGGGCCAGATGCTTGGGAGACTGTCTACAATGATGCGGTTGCTGGGGCAACAACAACAATTTCAGTCCCACTTTTGGGCTTTTTATTATCACTTGTCTTACAAATTTTCTTCAATTTGGCAGGTTTTTGGGGGGGGTAATTCTTTGTCTCATACCTAAAAAGAGCCTAAATAGAGGCTGTTGCAGTGTAATTTTTTGGTAATTTCTCTGCCTGCGTAGACGATCTGTGTCTTGTCGCCAGACTCGCCTCAATAAATTTCTCATTCATTAACGCAGATTATCCCATAGCTAAATATTCCATAACCCGTGAGGACTTTTCTTTCTATGTTCAAACCTCGCACAATTTTTATTGCCTTAACGGCGATTATCCTTGCGTTTGCCATCAGCACACAGATATATATACAACCCGCAGTAGCCCTTGGAGGAACGTGTAATCCAACTGGGGGAAACCTACCTATATGCCCAAGTACAGCACCTTCAGCGTCAGCTAGTTTCGTTGACCCAACTGCAACAATCACCAATCCCACAAATATAACCTTGGGCGAAAAAGTCTATGTTGCCCCATTTGCTGAGTTAGACGCTACTAATGCGCCTATTAGCATTGCAGCAGATTCTAATGCCCAAGACCAAGTGAAAATCACCGCTTCGGGAACGGGAGTGGAAATTGGCGAGCGTGTGATTATGGCACACATGGCCGTTGTTAAAGGTGCAGCTAAAATCGGGATTCAAGGCTCAACCGGGCCTTTTACCAATCCAGTTACCAATACTCAGTTCAGCAACACTATTCCAGAGACATTTCTCGCCTTCAACTGTGAAATAGACGGTGCAACTATAGAAAGAAACACAGTAGTCAACTTTCTCGCGCGAGTTGGACCTAGTGTTACCTTACCGGCTGGTAAAGTTGTCCTACCTGGTAAAAACGTCACAACTAACCTACAAGCTAGTAGTGGCAGTTTGGGGAAAGTCGCCAATCTAACACAAGCCGACGTTGCATTGATGGAAGGCATTATCGAAGTCAATGAAGCATTTGCCAAAGGTTATACAGACTTAGCTAGGGCAGACTTGACAAACGTAACAGGGATAAATTACGCCCCAGTAACCTCTTTTAATTCTGGAGGTCTGCCACAAATAGGTGGAAGTGCGACTCGCGTTCCAAACTTCCGTAATCGCATCATCGGTAATATTGTTCTGCAAGATTCTTTAGCAAACCTCAACAACAAAATAGGTAATAGAATTTCGCTGCGTGCTGATGAAGGTGAACCTTTTAATGTTGGACAAATTGCTGGTATGGCAAATGATGTCGTCTTTCACGCCTTAGAAACAACTAGCTTGAGTCTTGGTAATGGGATTGGGTATGGGCCCCGCGCTCTAGTTCATGGCGGTAGGCAGGTTGTCAATGGTGTTGCTAATGGGCCTGAAACTAGCGTAGGTGATGCCGTAGGGTTAGGTCCGAACTCTGTTATATTCCGCGCCAGCATTGGCAATAACTCAGCACTTGGACAAAGAAGCGCAGTCTTTAATTCTACAGTAGCTCCCAGAACAGCGATCGCTGCTCGAACAATCTATGCTGATAACGGCAACTTGATTTTACCTGTGGAGTGGTAATACCAATTTTGGATTTTGGATCTTAGATTTTGGATTCAAAATCCTTACCATCAAACAGTTCTAGACCTCTGAAACAATTCTACCTATCCCAGGTGTAAGCAACTGACTTTTACATCATTATGAATCGGAAAATCTTGTCGCTAGTGCAATTACAATGCCTACGATTGATTGTGTTGTTCACTTTGATATTCGGACTGATATTAAGTGTTGATGGCGGTTCAACTTTAGCTGCTGAAATCACCTCAAATCAGCCTCAAATTGTACAACCTCCAGTCACCGGACTTGTTTCTACATTGTCGGATGAGGTCGCGGAATTACCATCAGACTTAATTCGCTGGTCAACTTACTGGCAACTTTGTTGGGAACCATATCCTGAAGCTAAAGAATACGAGCTACAGACGGTGCTTGTGGAAGGGAAATCTCCAAAGTTGAAACGCCAAAGCGATCGCTGCTTTCGTTTACAAGCTGCATCTAATGAAAACCAAAAATCACAAGGATTACTCAACCGTGATTTAATCTTGTTAATGCACAAGATTCAGCTTGGTTATCGAGTGCGTGCTGTTGTAGATAGTAACCGTGTCAGTGAATGGTCTCAAGTAATGGCAGTTGGTGCAACTACTGTGTCTGAAACAAATGGCACTCAGATCAGTGTAAATCCCTGATATTTCTGGCGTAAGGGCTATGGGATGTAGGGTTTAGGGGAAATAAAAGCTAATCAAGAGATATGATATGATTGATTTTTCAATATCAAAGAAAGCTTTTTTACATCCTTCCCAACTTTTCAAACATCCTCTAACGCCCCTTGCTATCTTCGTTTAACGAAGATAACTTAATCCGCCGACTTTCACGTGATAATGGTACTAAAACTGGGGCTTGACTTTGAGCATTGCTTTCTTTAAAGCTTTCCACTATCTTAGATAGTTGTGCAATTGTTGATGCTTCAAATACACTCCGCAAAGGTAACTCCACACGCAAAACATCACGCACTCTAGAGACAAGCTGAGTTGCCAGTAATGAATGACCGCCTAATTCAAAGAAATTATCATAAATTCCTACGTGCTTAAGTCCCAAAACCTCAGCAAAAATTTTCACCAACACTTGTTCGACAGGAGTCCGAGGTGCGATGTAATTTTCAGACAATTGGGGCTGAATTGCATCATGGAATGCTTTTAAAGCGTGGCGATTAACTTTACCATTAGCTGTTAAAGGTAAAGACTCCAAAACTACAAAAGCTGATGGCATCATGTACTCAGGCAGTTTTTGTGCTATGTAAGTCTGCAACTGCGGCACTAATTTACGCGCAGCTTTGGCTTGTAAGGGATTATTGGCGTAAGATTCCCAGGGACGAGAGTGAGTCGTATTATGTGGAAAAATAGCTC
Organism: Anabaena sphaerica FACHB-251; assembly: GCF_014696825.1. Classification (NCBI taxonomy): domain Bacteria; kingdom Bacillati; phylum Cyanobacteriota; class Cyanophyceae; order Nostocales; family Nostocaceae; genus Anabaena; species Anabaena sphaerica. Next base: position 90,347 of record NZ_JACJQU010000008.1, read on the forward strand.
TCTTACCTATTTCATCTTGCCTTACAAAAACCACATCATAGCGTCCTTCAATACCTGAATGCGACCAGGTAATCTCAACTTTGTAAGGTACATCCAGTGTATAAAAATCTTCTGGTTCTACTCCAAAATCTTCCAGTTCTTGCAAAGCTTTACGCATTTGACCTACAGTTTTAAAGTTTTCTACGTCTGATAGCCATTCTGCTGTTTTAACAGATGCCATCACCCGTGCATTAGGTACATTATTAATACATAATATTTCTGGTCGATCCTCAATTAATAACTGACGCACTGTTGACACTGTTAAATTATCTTCTGGCCAGTTCAGCACGCAATAATTTTCACTAGTATTAACAGTTTTGGCATGAATATGAAAAATTACATTGTAACGAAACTCAGTTAACTCATTATGATGTTTTCCCCGCATCAGTTGAATTTGTACATGATTAATCTGCGGAAGGCGTTGTTTTATGGCATTAAAAAAAGTTGGGTCAATCACCAATTCTGTTTCTTGGAAAATTTGCATTTGAACCCGTTGCTGCAACTCAGAACGGGTGAGGGAAGGTTCAGCTTGATACAATTGCACTGAGGCATGGAAAGCTGGCAATAGTGGCAAACTACGCACATCTCCTATGAAGATAAAGCCACCCGGAGCAGTTGCCTTGACAGCACCTTCTAATACACTAATCAAATAATCAATAGTAGGAAAATATTGTACAACTGAGTTCAGAATTACTGCATCAAAAGCGGCTGTTTCTACTTTCTCAAAGTCAGTAGCCATTTGCTGATACAGTTTGACTTGTGGCATCTCTTGCTTTTCTAACTGCTGCTGAATGTAGTGAAGTGAAACTGAGGAAAAGTCTGTTCCCCAATATTTAGTGCAGTGAGGTGCAACTCTAAATAAAATTAACCCTGTTCCACAACCAATTTCTAAGACTCGTTTGGGTTGCAAAGCCAAAATTTGCTCGACTTGGTTATCCACCCACTCACGCATCTGCTCTACTGGAATAGGCTGATTTGTATAACTACTATTCCAGCCGACAATATTTAATTCTGGATCGGAATCAACAGGTTGATTATAAGTTTCGTTATAGAGCATCTGCCATTGCAAAACTTGCTCATTCTGCAATTGCATTAATTGCACGTTCTCCTGCTGATTGCTGTATTCAGCTTTCGCTATCACATAAGCTACTAGGCGCTTTTCCTGTTCATCCTCACGACTTACTACTACAGTTTTCTGTACTGCTGGATGTTGACTCAGTACCGCTTCAATTTCTCCCAATTCAATGCGGTAGCCGCGAATTTTTACCTGCTCGTCGAGACGACCTAAAAATTCAATGCTGCCATCTAATCGATAGCGAACTAAATCACCTGTTTTATAAAGTTTCGCTTTTAAATTATTAGTAAAAGCATGATAAATAAAGTATTTAGCCGTTAAATCAGGACGGTTTAAATAACCTCGTGCTAATCCATGACCGCTTATGTACAACTCTCCTGAAACACCAATGGGTACAGGTTGTAAATGTTTATCTAATATGTAAACTTGTGTATTAGCTATCGCCTGACCAATTGCAGGTGCTAAATTATCTTTATTCTTAACAGAAATATGACCAGAAGTTGTAACAACGGTGTTCTCTGTAGGCCCATAATTATTATATACTTGGAAGGAGTGCGAAACTAAAGGATATTGATTTAGTTTATCTCCACCTGTAAGCAATATTCGTAAAGCGGCATCTTCAGGAAAATCTAATAACAAAAACTTTTCTGCTATAGGTGTTGGTAAGAAAGAAATTGTGATTTTTTGCGAGATTAACCAATCTCGGAGATATTCAGGCGATCGCCTGATTTCATCATCTACAATATAGATACTTGCTCCAGCACTAAGGTAAGGCCAAATTTCCCAACCACAAGCATCAAAGGCAATCCCGGCTATCTGCGTTACTCGGTCAAGAGGTGAAACTCTAAAGGCTTTTTGATGCCAAAAAACCAGATTCAATAATCCTCTATGCTCAATTTGTACGCCTTTAGGGTTTCCTGTTGAGCCAGAGGTATAAATGACATAAGCAAGGTTGTCTACTGCAACTTCACTAGGAAGATTATCTTCAATTTCTTGAGCAATAATTTTATAATCTTTATCTAAACATATTATGTTTGAATTATAGTTTTCCAAACGTTCAAGCCATCGTTCATGAGTTAATAAAACTGAGACTTGAGCATCTTCAAGCATAAAGTTTAAACGTTCAGATGGATAGCTTGGGTCTAGAGGTACATAAGCTCCACCTGCTTTCAGAATGCCCAACATCCCGATGACCATATCAAAAGAACGTTCTACACAAATCCCTACTAAAACTTCGGTTTTCACTCCTAATTTTTTTAGATAATGTGCAAGTTGGTTACTACGTATATTTAACTCTTTGTAGCTGAGTTTATCATCGCCAAATACTAGTGCAGTTTCATCAGAATTCTGTTGAGCAACGCTCTCAAATAACTGATGAATACACTTATCTTGAGGATAATCTAACTGAGTATTATTCCATTCAACTAATAGATTATGTCGCTCAGATTCACTTAAAAGAGATAATTGTGCAATTCGCTGTTCTGGATTTGTAACTATACCTTCAAGTAATGTTTGGAAATGTCCTAACATTCTGGTGATAGTAGCATCATCAAATAAATCAGTGCTGTATATTACAAAACCACTAATTCCTTCTGAGCTATCTGCCCATAAACTGTTTTGACTATTTGGCTCCCACAAGTGGAACTCCAAATCAAAGCGTGTTGTTTCCGTCTCAAATGGTAGGGGGCTTAAAGTTAAGCCAGTTAACTCTAATGCTGACATAGGCGCATTTTGCAGAGCAAACACCACTTGGAAGAGCGGATTTTGATTCAAGTTACGCTCTGGATGCAATTCCTCTACAAGTTTTTCAAAAGGCAAATCTTGGTGAGCATAAGCCCCTAGAGCTACTTCTTTGACTCGACTCAATAATTCTCGAAAAGTTGGGTTTCCAGTTAAGTCGGTACGCAATACTAAGCTATTGACAAAAAAACCAATTAATCCTTCAATTTCACTACGGTTGCGATTGGCAATAGGTGAACCGATCGCAATATCTTCTTGTTGTGTGTAGCGGTAAAGTAAAACTTTAAATGCTGATAGTAGGGTTATAAATAAAGTTACCCCTTCTTGCTGTCCGAGAGCTAAAAGTGCTTCGCTCAAACTTTTTGATAATTGCAGAGGTTGCCTTGCACCCTGGTAAGTTTGAACAGATGGTCTTGGTCTGTCGGTTGGCAGATTTAATATAGAGATGCCGTCTAATTGCTTCTGCCAGTAACTAAGTTGCTTTTCTAATACTTCCCCTTGCAACCATTGACGTTGCCAGTATGCAAAGTCTGCATATTGAATTGTCAGTTTCGGTAGAGGAGAAGGCTGATTGCTGGCAAAGGCTGTGTAGAGTGCTGCTATCTCTTGAATCAGCACCCCAATAGACCAACCATCTGAGACAATGTGGTGCATAGTCAGCAGCAGGATGTATTGTGTCTCATCCAACCATAGCAGTTTTGCGCGTAGCAACAAATCAGTTGATAAATTGAAAGAACGTTGAGCTTCTTGGGTGGTGAGTCGTCGTGCTTGGATTTCTCGTTCGGCTTGTGGCAGTTGCCGTAAATCTATTATTGATAAGGGTATTGTTAGCGTGGGATTAATTACTTGAACTGGTTGCCCTGACTGGATGACAACATTGGTGCGTAAAGCTTCGTGTCGTCGGACAATTTCGTTAAAAGTTTGCTCTAGCGCGGCTTGATTGAGCGAACCTGTTAAATGTAGTGCTAGTGGAATGTTATAGAAAGGATTATTAGGGATTAATTGGTCAAGAAACCACAGCCTTTGTTGAGCAAAGGAGAGGGGAAGATTTCCTAACTGCGAAATAGGTACAAGAGGTGTAAAGTTGAGCTTATTAGTACGATTAGTGGCTTTTAAAAATTCAATAATTTCTGATTTACGCTCTTGAATCTTTGTACGCAGTTCTGCCGTCAGAGTTCCTTCGGGCGCGTTACAGCGAATCTTTTCATCTTCAATAAAAACTTGAATATCTAAGCTGCAAAGATAAGATAAAAACTCAACCGTATTCAAAATTACACCTCTTCGCAACAGTTGTGACTAGTAATTAATCTCAATTTTTTATCACACTTATAGCAGCGTATAAATCGTTCCAGGGGATGAAAGTTTCATAACTGTAACTATGATATGGCAGTTCGCTTTGATTTTTGGGCGTTGCTGAAACCTTGTAGAGACGTTCCGGCGGAACGTCTCTACAAGAGTTTGGATATCATCAAAAATTATTTTCATACATCAAATCAGCAACGCCTGATTTTTGTATCCCTTGGGAGACAACCAAAGAGCCATATATTTTGCCAAAAAATATAAATCTATGTAATCTTGTTCTGTTCCCTGTTAAGAGTTCCCTCCCCCAAATATCCAATATTTTAGGGTGGTTCAGTCAAATAAAACCTGTAAATACCAAGAAATTATTTGTACTGACGCACCCTACTAACAGCAAATTTGGGATAATTTGATTTTTGGAGTTCCCTGATTATAAGTTAGGTCGGCGTAAATAATTATCGTTACTCCCGGTAGGAGGCAGGAGGCATAAGGGAAAAGGGTTTTAGCCTTATTGCCTCTTTTTCACATAGGTTGGTTTTATTGTGCCGACTTACTTAGAGCGATCGCTAATTCACTCCTTCTGGATAAAAGGTGAACTTTTTGTTAGATCCACCCTGCCTGAAACTTTGTTATCAGGCATATAACAGAGCTAGAGGCTAGTCTTTATCTGGCCTTGTCTTCAATAATTCCCTTTTCCTTGATGATCAAGACTTCTGGTATTGGTGGTATTGGGCGGCCGGAGATACGGGTATCGTTATGCTGATTGTCCTTTTTGGCAGATTCAGCTGCAATTTGGGCAGATGACTTAATATCTTGAGCAGCTTCTTTGGCAGATTCGGTTGCGTTCTTGGCCGAGGCTTTCAGGGATTCAGTAGCGTTCTGAGCCGAGGATTTGAGGGATTCGGCTGCACTTTTGACAGATGGCTCGACTGCCTTGGCTGTTTCTTTAACTGTTGAGCGAACATCCTTAGCAGCACCTTCAATTTCCTTAGCGACAGCTTTGGCAGAAGGCCTAATGTCATCAGCAGCGTTTTGAATAGAGTTAGCAGCCCTTTCTACAGAAGGCTGAACACCTTCGATTGTATGTTGAACTGACTCTTTTACGTCTCTAATCGTAGGTTTGATTTCTTCGGATACATTCCTAACTGCGTCTACTACAGAAGGTTTAGCCTCTCTAACCGTCTGATTGACTGATTCGGCTATACCTTTAATAGAAGGCTTGGACTCTTCAACTGTTTGCTGGACGGCTTCTGCTGTCCCTTTGATAGATGGCTTGACTTCTTCAATCGTTTCCTTGGCTGCCGAGCCTATGTCTTCTATAGAATGTTTAACACCCTCTGCGACAGAGTGGGCAGCATCCCCTAAATTATCTACCGCGCGGTTAACCGTATCAGCAGTTCCCTTACCAATTATGGCACCAGCAACTGAGCCGGCGACAGCACCGATAATGCCTCCAGAGCGAGCGCCTAGTACACCGCCAATTGCGGCTCCAGCTACCCTAGCACTAATGCCTGAACCGGAAGAAGAGTCTGATGTTTGTTCTAGCTCGGATTCAGAATTTTCTTCAGCGTGATTTAAAGGCAATTTTTTCTCACTCTCACTCCTAACGATCTTTTCCTCGTGGAGGAAAGGATTGGTATCAATTTGGTTAAGAGGTTGCTTGTTGTCATTCATAATACTTTGTACGTTCAATTAGCTTTATTAATTTAAGGTAACTATTAATCTCGATAATCATCCCTAGCGCAAGGAGTATATATCTACTCATTAATGGTGAACCTGAGTGCAGATCTATTGGGGTCATCTGGTGTTCTGGCTCGTGGCACACTGGCAATAATGTTCAGGTTGGACGAAACACAAATACTTGCAACTATTAACGTTCCTGTATTGGTAATGTGTGGGGCTTCAGATATAGCTAGGACTTACGCAAGATTGAACTCAAAACCTGATTCTTGCGTAGGGGTAATTCATGAATTACCCCTACTTCCGTTCTGTTTTGCGTAAGTCCTGATAGCGACAAAACCTGTGGCGAGCGATCGCATGAAAGCAGAATTGCCTTATTCTGAACGAGTCACCCTAAAACCAGGTGGACACATGGCATTAATGGAACAAAACAAACAATTTGCCGAAGCAGTCAGCACGTTTTGTACTGGCTGCTTATAGCTGGGATCACTACCTGAAGCTTATTAAAGGCTAGATGTACTTAGCACTTTTTGATTACTTCCAAAGTAAAGTTCGCCCAATTCTTCTAAAAAAATATCCGCCTGCGATTCTGGATTACGAAAGTAGGGATGGATGGGAAGGAGTTCAGCGCGAGGGCGGGTTTCCGGGGAAGACAAAATCTGCTCAAGCGAAGACAGGTAGTTTTCAGCAGTAGATTCCCAAGTGTAAGTCTTCAACACCCGTTGCTGACCCACTTGGGCAAAATACTCCCACTCCTGAGCATCACATAGCAACCGCTCTAAGCCGCGTGCAATATCAGCAGGATCTTCTGGGTCAACGAGTACACCATATTCCTTATTTCCCTGTAGGAAGCTCTCGCTAGGGCCACCGTTCTTGGTTGCTACCACTGGCAAACCTGCGGCTGCTGCTTCTAAGGGAGCAAGCCCAAAGGGTTCGTAAAGTGCCGTCAGCGCAAATACTGAGCGGCGTTTAACCATAAACCGATAAGCTGCTGCCAGTGACTCTTGAGACTGATCTGACAAGCTAAAGGCACTGATCTTGCCCCACAAGTCTTTTTCTTTGACCACTTCCCGAATAGGGGCTAATACCTCTTCAGCTATGTCGTCACTAGCCTCCTCTTGTAAAGGATCGTCTAGCCCCCCTGTAATTAGCATCAAGTTAGCTCGTTCCTGAAGTGTTGGACTCATTGCGAAGGCTTGCACTAGCCCTAATATGTTTTTTTTCGGCTCTAATCGACTGGATGCTAAGATGACGGGCAAATCTCGACGGGTTTCTGCAATGTCCCGTGCCAATCGCTCCTGAATTAACTCTTCGGTAGCTTCCTCATTTTCGGAACGTGCCTTTGCACCGAAAATCGAGAAATCTGCTCCCGGTGGAATTACTGCAAAGCGGTTATCGTTGTCTACATCCACTGCACCATTATAGACTCGATGAGAATACTGTTCAAAGCGTTCTTGTCGTGTACTGGTGATATTAATGGCCGAGCGATTCATGCTCAGGTGTTCGGCTAAGATGCGATATCTGAAATTAAATTGCTCGTCTATTTCCGTGAGATTTTCTGGCGTAACTTCCAGTTTATCCATCTTTTGAGCGCCGAGAGAATGAGCAGTAAAGGTAAAAGGTATGCCTGTCTCCTCTTCAATTAGAACGCCACACAGTCCTCCATCGCCGTAGTGAGCAGTCATAGCATCAGGTAAGCCACCTCCTTGCTGTTGATAAAATTTCAAGATGTTAGGTACCCAATCAACGATCAGATGAGGCCATAACAACTCTTTAGGGAGAAATTCTTTTGGCCCAGCTGGTAAGCGGATAATGCGGACGTTATCTACCCCTGGATAAGTGTCAATCACTTCAGCAAACTCTGGCCACTCAGGGTCAATAATTTGACGGGTGAGAATATCAACTTTATGACCCATTTGAGCTATGGCGAGGGCGACTTGCTTAACGTAGATCAGCTGACCCCCAAAATCTGGGTGTTTCGTTATATGACTATTATTTGAATCAAAATTGCCTTGAGGGTTGAGAAATCCAATATGCATAGCCCACTTCCTATTAACTTAAACCCAGCCAAACCGCGTATTTTCCCAATGTTTAAGTTAATCGCTATTGGGGCTGGCGCACATATACCGGATGATATAAATGAAATGGTAGGGTGATATTTTTCCTTAAAATTCAACGTCTTCTCGCTGTTGTCCCGTAGTTTCAGTTTTATCTGCACCTTTTGCTGCCCAAAACATTGTATCAATGCACTTAGCAAGTTGTTCAATAGTTGGTGCTTCAAATAAATTGCGTACAGTTACATCTATTTGGAAGGTATCTCGGATTCGGGAAATTAACTGAGTCGCTAGTAGAGAATGACCGCCCAATTCAAAGAAATTATCATGAACACTTACACTTATCTGCTCTTTTCCCAGGACTCTAGCCCAAATTTCTCCAAGTAACTCTTCAACTTGCGATCGCGGTGCCACATAATCATATCTATCGAAAGTTACTATATCTGGTCTAGGTAAAGCACGACGGTCTACTTTGCCATTAGCTGTTAGTGGTATTGATTCTAGTTGCAGATAGGCTGTTGGCACCATGTATTCTGGTAACTTTTCTTTCAAGTATTTACGTAATACAGATGCCAAATCTGATACTTCTACTACATTAAGAACAATATAAGCTATCAAATATTTATGATCAGGTATGTCCTCATCAGCGATAACCACTGTTTCTTTCACAGATGGATGTTCACTCAACACCGCTTCAATCTCTGATAATTCAATGCGAAAGCCACGAATTTTTACTTGATTGTCAATCCTACCTAAAAATTCAATATTGCCATCTGGTAGATAGCGGGCTAAATCACCAGTTTTATAAAGACGTGTTTTTGAATTATCACTAAAATGATTTGTAATAAAGTGTTCAGCAGTTAATTCTGTGTGATTGAGATATTCTCGTGCTAGACCATCGCCGCCAATATATAATTCGCCAATAACTCCAATAGGCAAAGGTTGTAAATGTGAATCTAATATATAAATTTCTGTATTATTGATTGGTGAACCAATGGGAATAAATGTGGCTGATTCTGGTAATTCTTGGATATGATAATAAGATGAAAATGTGGTATTTTCCGTATGACCATAGACATGAATCAAATGCTTTGGCGCACCATGTTGGATAATTTTTTTCACCCATCTTATATTAACAGTTTCGCCACCAAATAGTAAATATCGCAAAGTTGCAAAAGCTTGCGGAACATCTCTAGCAATCTGTTGAAATAAAGCTGTTGTCAAAAACAAGACACTAATTTCTTTTTGTTGTAGCTGTAATGCAAATTCATGAGGCGAAAGGATTACATCTTTGCTAACACCTACAAGTTGAGCGCCGTTAAGTAACGCTCCCCAAATCTCGAATGTTGCTGCATCAAAAGAAGTGTTTGAGGCTTGGGCGATTTTATCTGATGATGATAATTTTATATAGTTTGTATTGCACACTAGCCGATTTACAGCTTTGTGAATTATAGCTACTCCCTTGGGTTTGCCTGTAGAGCCGGAAGTGTAAATAACATAAGCTAAATTGTCAGAGGTAACGCTAATTTCAAGGTTATTTTTGTTTTCTTGAGTAATAATTTCCCAGTCTTTATCTATGCAAATAATTGGATTCAAGAAACATTCAAAATGCTTGAGCAACTTTTCTTGTGTTAGCAATACTGAAACCTGTGCGTCTTCCAGCATAAATTTTAGGCGTTCTTGAGGATAGCTGGGATCTAAAGGAAGATATGCTCCTCCTGCTTTCAGAATGCCTAATAAGCCAACTATCATTTCTATAGACTGTGAAATGCAAATACCTACTAATTTTTCTGAACAAACCCCGATTTTTTGTAAATAATATGCTACTTTATTGCTACGATTATTCAATTCCTGATAAGTAAGTTTTTCATCACCAAATACTAATGCTATAGAATCAGGATGATGTTGTACCTGTTCTTCAAACAATTGATGGATACACTTATGATGAGGATAATTTGTGTTAGTATTATTCCACTCCACTAATACCTGATGTAGCTCCGCTTCACTTAAAAGCGGTAATTTTGCAATGCACTGTTCTGGATTGGTAACAATGCTCGACAACAGAATTTTAAAATGTTCTAGCATTCTGCTGATAGTAGCTTTATCAAACAAATCTGTGTTGTAAACTATTACGCCACGAAGTCCTTCAGAATACTCCCAGTCTGCACCCCATAAGCTCCTGAAATCGTCAGAACACTTCCATAAGTGTAATTCTAAATCAAAACGCGTTTTTTTTAAATGAATATTCATAAAGCTAGGCACTAATCCAGGTAGTTCTAGTGCCGACATTGGCGCATTTTGGAAACTAAACACTACTTGAAATAACGGATGATAGCTCAAGTTTCGTTCTGGGTGCAGTTCTTCAACTAGCTTGTCAAATGGCAAATCTTGCTGGCTATAAGCTCCTAGTGTTACCTCTCGGACTCTGTGTAACAGTTCTCGAAAAGTCGGGTTTCCAGATAAATTGCTGCGTAGGACTAAACTATTGACAAAAAAACCAATTAGTCCTTCAATTTCGCTACGATTACGGTTAGCAATTGGCGAACCTACCGCAATATCTTCTTGATCTGTGTAGCGGTAGAGCAAAGTTTTAAATGCTGCCAACATCATCATAAAAAAAGTTACACCTTCTTGCTGTGAAAGCTTTTCTAATGCATCAATTAGCTTTTTTGGTAACTCAAAAAATTGTGTTGTACCTTCATAGCTTTGTATACTTGGTCTGGGTTTGTCGGTAGGTAAATGCAGCATAGAAATACCATTTAATTGCTGCTGCCAATAAGTTAATTGCGTTTGCAGCACTTCTCCTTGTAGCCATTCGCGTTGCCAGTGGGCAAAGTCAGCGTATTGAAGAGGTAGTTCTAATAAAGGGGAAAGCTGGTTTTGTGCAAAAGCTGTGTACAGCGTTCCCAGTTCCCGAATCAGCACCCCAATAGACCAATCATCGCAGATAATGTGGTGCATATTCAGTAATAGAATATGTTCAGTCTTAGAAAGCACAAGCAACTTCACTCGCAGCAATGGTCCAGAGGATAAATCGAAAGGATGTTCTATCTCTGCATTAATAATCCTGCTTGCTTCCAACTCTCCTTCATCTTCTAGCAGTAGCTGGAGGTCTAATACAGAAATAGGTATTGTTGAACTGGGTGCAATCGCCTGTAGAGGTTGCCCATCCACCACTATAAATGTAGTGCGTAAGCTTTCATGGCGATGTACAATTTCGTTAAAAGTCTGCTCCAGTGCCGTTAAGTTAAGCAAACCTGTTAAGCGAATTACTGTCGGCACATTATAAATAGTATTGTCAGGGATCAACTGGTCAAGAAACCATAACCGTTGTTGGGCAAAAGATACTGGAAAGACAAAAACCTCTTCAAAAGACATATAGCAATCCTAAATCATTACTGAAAATCTCTCTTTATTTTCTCTGCGTTCTCTGCGTCTCTGCGGTTCGTTACAATTAGAGTCTGTGCTTTCTCAATACAGCCTCTTAACTGTGCGGCTAGAACCTGAATATGGGGTTTTCTCAGCATAGTTAGGTGATTCCCAGGAATATGATGAATTTCTGTTCCTCCCACAGCGAACTGATCCCAACCCATACTCGGCTCCTCCTCGGCAACGTTTAACTGAACTTTTGTTCTAAAAAGATTAATTCGCTTAGGGTAGACTTGCGGAACGTAGTTGAGAACTGCTTGGCTATTGGCGTAAAAAACACGAAGCATAGGGATAATTGCCGACTCACTTAAAAGCCTTCCCTTGGATTCTTGAGATACAAGGTTGACTGTGGCATCCTCCTTTTGGATGAAATGTGAGAACAGATTTCTTTTGAGCGTTAGCGACTCCCAAAAAGAGTATCGCATCAACTTCTGAAAATTAGTCAATCGAGAAGTTAAACTTTTATTCCGGTTTTTACTATGAGCAGTAATTAGACGCAAATAATCAAGGAAAAAGGGCCACATATATGGCACGACTGTAGTAAAAATAAACTTGAAAGCATTGCTCAAAGAAGGTAGATTGCTCTTAATTGGTGCTACCGTGTCAAGCACAGCAAGTAGAGCTACTTCTTCCCCAGAATTTTCAAGTTGTTGCGCCATTTCAAAAGCAACCCATCCTCCAAAAGACCAACCTCCTATAAAATAAGGGCCTTTCGGTTGTACTGAGCGCAATGCTTCAATGTAATGGGTAGCCATATCCTCAATGCGATTTAGTGGAGTTTCCCCATCAATTCCAATAGGCTGTAGCCCATAAAGTGGCTGATTTTCACCCAATTGATGAGCTAATTCATAATAAGGAAAGACCACACCAAATATTGGATGGACGCAAAAGAAAGGCGGATTTGAGCCATTCGGTTGAATCGTAACTAAAGGAGACCACGCCAGAGAATCTGTTTTTGTATATAGTGCAATTGCTAAACTTTCAATTGTTTGATTTAAAAACAGGTTAGATAAAGGTAAATCACGCTCAAACTGTTTATTTATTTGGTCTAATAAACGTACAGCCAGCAGCGAATTTCCTCCCAAATCAAAGAAGTTATCATGAATACCTACATTCTCAACATTAAGGACTTCAGCCCAGATTTTTGCCAAGGTTGATTCAGTTGGAGTCCGAGGAGCAAGAAAGGCTTTATTGATTGAGCGGCTTTGACTATCAACTACTTTTAGCGCATAACGATCCACTTTGCCATTAGCCGTTAACGGCAAAGAATCCAGAATTACAAAAGCTTTTGGTATCATGTATTCTGGTAATTTTTCTTTTAGAAATTCACGTAATTCAATAATTGTTTGCTCCGGCGGTGACTTAGAAACAATGTAAGCTACTAAATGCTTGTTATCAGATAGATTACCTTGAGTAATTACAATTGCTTTTTCTACTTTATTATTCTGGCTTATAACTGTTTCAATTTCTGATAATTCAATACGAAAACCGCGAATTTTTACTTGGTTATCGATGCGACCTAAAAATTCAATATTACCGTCTGGTCGATATCGAGCTAAATCACCTGTATTGTAAAGCCGTGCTTCTTTTTTACTATTAAAAGGATTGGGAATAAACTTTTTTGCAGTTAATTCAGGACAATTGACGTAGCCTCGTGCTAGTCCATCACCAGCGATGTATAATTCACCTAAAATCCCAATTGGTACAGGTTGTAAATGCTTATCTAATATATAAATTTCAGTGTTAGCAATTGGGCGACCAATAGGCGGTTTTTCACTCACAGATTTAATTCCGGCAACAGTTGACCAAACGGTTGCTTCAGTAGGCCCGTAAGCATTAAAAAACCTACGGCTAGGATTCCACCAACGTTTTACTATATCCTCAGAACATGATTCACCCGCACTAATAATAGTTTGTAATGCAGGTAATGATTCTGTAGGTAAAACTGCCAAAACCGCAGGTGGGAGAGTAACGTGAGTAATAGCTTTTTCGCTTAATAGTTGAAGTAAAGCTTTTCCAGGTAGAAGAGATTCTTTCTTTGCTAAATAAAGGGTTGATCCTGTTTGCAATGCCATGACAATCTCGAAAATTGAGGCATCGAAACTTAATGATGCGAATTGCAGAATGCGGTTACTCGGTTGCAAGTTAAAAACCTCAATCTGATCTGCTGCTAAATTAGCCAATCCTCGGTGTTCGATTAAAACGCCTTTTGGCTGCCCTGTTGAGCCAGAAGTGTAGATGACATAAGCTAAGTTTTCAAGTGTTACGCAACTGGTTGGGTTTTCTCGGCTATGTTGTGTAATAGTTGCCCAATCTTTATCTATACTAATAATTGGATTCGATAATTCTGTAAAATGTTGAAGTAATTTTTCTTGTGTCAGCAAAACTGAAACTTGTGCATCTTTCAACATGAAGTTAAGACGCTCTTGAGGATAGCTGGAATCTAAAGGAAGGTATGCACCGCCAGCTTTAAAAATGCCTAATATGGCAATTATCATTTCTGGTGAACTCTCCACACAAATGCCAACTAAAGATTCAGTTTGTACACCTTTTTTTCTGAGATAATGTGCAAGTTTATTGCTACGTATATTTAACTCTTTGTAGCTGAGTTGTTGATTACCAAATACTAGTGCGTTCGCATCGGGAGTTGTCTCCACCTGCGCCTCAAATAATTGATGGAAACATTTGTTATCTGGGTAAATTTTCTTAGTGTCATTCCAATCAATTAATAATTGCTGTCGTTCTCCTTCAGTAAGCAAACCTAAATCTGAAATACGCTGTTTTGGATTGGCAACAATACTTTCTAACAGTATTTGGAAATGTCCCAGCATTCGCGTAATGGTGCTTTGATCAAATAAATCGGTACTATACACGATTTCTCCTTTGAGAGTTTCCAAGTCTCGCCACAGATGGAACTCTAAATCAAGCTTTGCAATTTTGCTGTCGAAGTCGAATAATGAAAGCTTTAACCCAGGTAACTCTAGTGCTTCAATAGGAGTATTTTGCAGGCTAAATACGACTTGAAATAAGGGATGCCGGCTCAAATCTCGGTCTGGGTGAAGTTCTTCCACCAGCTTTTCAAAGGGCAAATCCTGATGGCTGTATGCTCCTAAAGTCACCTCTCGCACTCGATTTAATAATTCTTGAAACGTCGGGTTCCCTGATAAATCGCTGCGTAGCACCAAACTATTGACAAAAAAACCAATTAACCCTTCTAGTTCGCTACGGTTACGATTAGCGATCGCTGAACCTACGACAATATCCTCTTGCTGTGTGTAGCGATAGAGCAAAGTCTGAAATGCTGCCAGCATTGTCATGAACAAGGTTACATCTTCTTGGTAACTAAGTGCTTCTATCGCTTGAGTTAAGGAGTGTGGTAGTTCTAAAAATTGTTTTGCACCCCTGTAAGTTGGAACTGCTGGTCTTACTCTGTCGGTGGGGAGATTCAGGGCTGAAATCCCGTCTAATTGTTTTCGCCAATAAGCTAACTGCGTTTGTAAAGGCGAACAGCCGTTTTCTCCCACTGCTTGCAGCCACTCTCGTTGCCATTGGGCGAAATCTGCATACTGAATGGGTAATTCTGGCAGAAGTGTAGACACCAAACATCGCTGATCTTCTACAAAGGCTTTATATAATACCCCCAGTTCTCTAATTAGCACCCCAATTGACCAGCCATCGGCAACAATGTGATGTAGATTTAGCAGCAGTACATATTCTGCTTCATCTAGTTGTAGCAGCTTCACTCGCAGCAATGGCCCGGTGGTGAGATTGAAAGGATGTTGAGCCTCTGCGGTTGCAATGCGCCGTACTTGTATCTCACATTCTTGATCGAAATTGCGTATATCTATTAAGGGAAGAGGTATGGTTAAGCTGGGTGCGATTACCTGCACTGGTTGCTGCTCTACCATAACAAACGTAGTGCGTAAGGTTTCGTGGCGACGGACAATTTCGTTGAATGTCTGCTTTAATGCGGTAAAGTTGAGGGAACCTTTCAGGCAAAGTGCTGTTGACACATTGTAAAATGGATTGCCCGATGCTAATTGGTCGAGAAACCACAATCGCTGCTGGGCGAAAGAAGTGGGGAAGACAAAAACCTCTGCTTCATCAGAAAAATTGAGTTCTTCATCAGCCGTGAGGCTACCGAGAATATATTGATCCATATTATCGTCAACGATTTGGGATTGAAAGTAGTTACCGAATCAAAAACTTTTGCTGTATTAGAACCAATAATAAAAATCCAGTTTTGAGGTTATTATTCGTTGGTATTGTAAAACTTCTATTAATGGTAGTTTAAATATTTTAAGAAAAGTGGTCCCGACAGCGTTTAGTCTAGGGATAGCGGGCGTTGTAGTGCCTCCTATGCCTTCGCCGAAGGGAAGTGCTGTAACGCCCTGTTGGGGTTATTCCCGGCAAACAAACGGCATGAGATATTTGTCTAAGTAGGTAGGCACAAATAAACCTAACTATGTAACAAAATGTAAAATCATCAAAACCCTTGCGGTTGCTTCACTCCGCTACGCTCCGTTCGCAATGACATACCTTGAAATTTTCCCGCCTACCTACTTATGCTTTTTGGAACTATTTATCTTCCTTGCGGTTAGTATCTTGTTTTGTTAATTATTAGTAGACCTCTCCGGAAATATGGTAGAGACGTTCCGCCGGAACGTCTCTACAAGGGTTTCAAACCACGCACATTTAATTACCGGAGATGTCTAGTGTATAAGTATTTTTAATATATATGGTTGTCTACAAGTTATTATACTCTGTACTTTAAATTACTACGCACTGCATAATACTTAGCGATTCCTACGGGGCGCTTCGCTATCGCTCTTCGGAGAAAAACTTTTTGGTTTACTGATATTGAGTTCATTAGTGAGTTTATTCATTTCGTCTTCACGGAATTCTGCTATGAGATTTGTACTTTAGCGTTAAGCATTGTTTTATACTTTTAAAACAATATTTAATGGTGCTATTATGGACGCTGAAACACTGCTGAAGAAATACGCTGCTGGAGAACGGAATTTTAAACAAGCAAATCTGAGTGAAGAAAATCTCAAAAGTGCTGACTTGGGTGAGATAAACCTATACGGTGCAAATTTGAGTGGAGCAGATTTAGAGAAAGCAAATTTAAATCAAGCCAATCTTGCCACTGCAAATCTAACTAAAGCATCTCTCAAAAATGCACAGTTCTATTCAGTGACTGCTTCTTCAGCAACATTTACTTTTGCTGACCTGAATAGTGCTGATTTGAGTTGGTCAACTTTGAATGATACTGAGTTTAACTCTGCAAACTTACAAGAAGCAAATTTGATAGGAGTAAATTTAAGTAATGCAAAATTATTATTTGCAAACCTAGATCAAGCAAACCTCAGTGGTGGAAATCTTACTAATGCTAATCTTGCTGTAGCTTCATTATCCGGAGCAAATTTGAGTAAAACTTTGTTGAATAAAGCCAATTTGGAAGAAGCATACTTAATTGGAGCTAATTTTACTTTGGCAACTTTAAGTGAAGCCAAGTTACAAAAATCCAAAATTCAAGGAGCTAAATTTCATAAAGCAAATCTATCTGAAGTTAATTTGTCAGGTATGAATTTAGCTAATTTAGATTTTACAGAAGCAAGTCTTAGCAGTGCAAATCTTAAAAAAGCTATTCTGCAAGGAGCAAATTTAGAAAGAGCTAAACTGCGATGGGCAAATCTTACTAGAGCAAATCTCGATGGTGCAAACCTGAGAAGAGCAGATTTAACCGGCGCAAATATATATGGTGCAACCTTTAATAATGCTGACCTCACAGGTGCGATAATGCCAGATGGAGAAGTTTTCACAACAGATGTTGATTTAGACTTCATTAAATCAGATGCACCCTTACCAAAAGAGATCGTTATGACTCGTCAAGTTATCCGTACCGATAAAGCACCTGCACCAGTTGGACCCTATAATCAAGCTATTCTTGCTTCTGGACAAATGCTGTTTGTTGCTGGACAAATTGCTATTGATCCCCGTTTAGGTGATGTTGTTTATACCGATGATGTCACCAAGCAAACGGAACAGGTGATGAGAAATATTGAAGCTATCCTGAAAGAAGCCGGCGCTACTTTTAATGATGTGGTTAAAACAGGTGTATTTTTAGCTGATATGAATGATTTTGCCGCTGTCAATGCGGTTTATGCAAAATATTTTTCTGAAGATACAGCCCCTGCGCGTGCTTGTGTTGAGGTGTCGCGTTTACCTAAAAATGTGTTAGTAGAGATTGAGTGTATTGCTGTAATTGGTTAATTATACGGTGGGCAATGCCCACCATAGTTTTATCAAAGTTTTAGTTTTCTGGTTCGATATTGGGCGAAGTTTTACAATACCTGCTGCACGCAGTTGTACAGCTAATCTTTCAGCACGTTGTTTTTCTTGTTCTATATATTCTTTGTAAAGCCGTTTGGCTTCCTTGGTAATCTATGAAAATGGCTTTCTTCTCTTTTGACTCAACGCAAAAAAAGAGTATTGGGGGTTGACAACTAATTTAAAATTTGTTGTGCTGAATTTGATAAGGAAGAACTATGTAAAAATAAATATGTCAACAATGACAAGGTAGGGGTTTAGCAATGCTAAACCCTTGAATTTTGCGTAAGTTAAAAGTTCAGCCTAAAACCCGATCTATTTACTCGCTTGTTCTGTTAACTTGGTCAACACATCATTAGAACGTTCCACAAAGGATTTCATTCCTTCAGCATCAAAGCCTTTTTGAGACATCAACGCTAAATCATAAACGTGCTGACAAATCATTTTTGTTAACTGCGCTGTGGGTGATTCTCCATCACCTTGAATAATGCTACCTTGATTGAGATTAACGAGGTTTTGAATCAAGGGATGGGCAGTATTTACTAACAAAATATGATCTTCGGGAAATTCAGCATTTTGCTGCTGCATCATGGCGTTCATATCCCGCAAACGACGGAGAATTTCTGGTAACAATACCATTGCTGGTGGCGTTCCTTGGGGGTCGTCTGATTTTAAGGCTTCGGTGCGGATATTAACTTTGGGTTTGTTGAGTGATTTTTCAAATAATTCTTTGATAATTTCACTCTTGGTTTTATTGGTTGTGGGGTCAACAATTTCGCCGGATTTATCATCTAATAATGTATTATCAAGGTCAGAATCTACCCGTGTAAATTTAACATCTTGATATTCTCTTTCCAAGAAGTTAATAAAGTGGGTATCAATGAAAGAGTCCATAAATAGGACTTCTAAACCTTGGTTTTTATGTAATGCGATGTATGTGGCTTGACCCGCTTCATCGGTACAGTAAAAAACTTTATTTTCGTGGCGTTCTTTGTTGCGTTCTAGATATTCTTTGATGGTGGTATATGGTGTGCTGCTGGTATTAGATGGGGTGACATCTTGCCAAACATCACTATCTGAAGATTGAACTTCTACTGCGGGTGTTTCTGCGGGTTTGGTTTCTAATTTAGCAGTGCTGCGGAAGATGAGGATGTCTTCGACTTGTTTTTTAAATTTCTCATCGTTGAGAACACCAAATTTAACGAATGTTCCTAAATCTTTCCAAGCATTGATGTATTGTTCGCGGTCGTCGTGGTAAAGTTCTTTGAGTCTATCGCCGACTTTTTTAGCGATATAATCTCCTATTCGTTTTACGGTGCGATCGCCTTGTAAAGCACTGCGAGAAACGTTCAAAGGAATATCTGTACTATCAATTACACCCCGCATTGGTAGTAAAAATTGGGGAATAATTTCATCACAGTTATCACTCACAAAAACCTGATTGCAGAATAACTTAATTTGTCCTTTGGTTACATCTACATCAGGTCGCATTTTCGGAAAATACAAAATCCCGTTAATAATAAACGGATAATCTGTATTCAGATGCACCCATAACAAAGGTTCTTCTTGAAAAGGATAAAGATAGCGGTAAAATTCTAGATAATCTTCTTTGGTTAAATTGCTAGAAGATTCTCTCCAAGCAGCTTTTTGTTGATTCAATACTTCCCCATCTAATTTGATGGGTACGGGCATAAAATCGCAGTAGGTTTTGACTAGATTCTTAATTCTCGCAGCTTCTAAATATTCTTCCTCATCTGGCATTAAAGTGAGGGTAATAGTAGTACCGCGAGTAGTGCGGGAAGACTCATCTAAGGTAAATGCTGGTGAACCATCACAAGTCCAATGAACAGCTTGAGAACCTTCTTTATAGGAGAGAGTATCAATTTCTACTTGTTTTGCCACCATGAAGGAGGAGTAGAAACCTAAACCAAAGTGTCCAATAATTGGCTGGTCTGCTTTCCCTTCATATTTGTGAATAAATTCTTCTGCACTGGAGAAAGCAACTTGGTTAATGTATTTTTTGACTTCCTCTGCTGTCATCCCAATACCGTTATCGGAGATGGAGAGAGTCTTTTTATCTTTATCAATGGCAATTGTAATTTCGTCTTCGCCTGTGTCTCCATTATACTCACCAGCGCGGGAGACCATTTTTAATTTTTGGATGGCATCTACAGCGTTGGATACCAGTTCCCGCAAGAAGATTTGGTGGTCTGAATAGAGAGACTTCTTAATAATTGGGAAAATATTCTCAGTATGTATACTGATAGTGCCTTGTTCTAGCATAGTTAACCGTCTGTTTTACTTGCTTGCTGATAATTCTGAAAATCAATTTTCGTCGATCTATGTCTTTTTTGAGGTAAGGAATACCTCTTAATAATGATTCGGATTACACTACCATCTGTGGGGATTGGGGACTGGGTACTGGGGACTAGGGACTGGGAAGAGAATTTTAGTTGAAAGTTCTAAGTAATTATGATGCAATGGGATATTAGACTGTTTCAATAAAAACATCATGGAACCTACAACTTTAGCGATCGCCATTGCTACCATATTTCTGACCAAAGCCTTAGAAAAATCCGGTGAGACATTTAGTGAGAGTTTAACAAAAAAGGTTGGTGAAGCGATCGCTAAAATCCGCAACCATTCCCCAGAAACAGCCACAGCATTAGCAGCAGGTAATCCAGAAGCATTAAATCTCAATCCAGAAGTCCTTAACCAAATTCCACCCGATCCGATTTTTGCGGAGTTGGTTACTACCGCTGATGTAGAAGAAAATGCCACATTTGCGGACAAGTATCAAGCAGTGAAAGCAGGTGGCACAATTAACATTATTGGTAAACAGATTAACATTTCACAAGCTGGTACAGGCGGCAGTCAAACAAACAACTTCAGTAATTTCTGAATCTATGATGAAAGTACGAGAAGTTATTAACTTGCTTGAATCAGATGGTTGGTATCTGGTAGGAACAGAGGGTAGTCATCGTCAGTTTAAACATCCAACAAAGCTAGGTAAGGTAACGGTATCGAAAAATAAGTGATGATGTCAGAAAAGGAACGTTAGGAAGCATTCTCAGACAAGCAGGACTCAAATAATGGATAAATATCTGATCGTTCTGGAAAAAACCGAAACAGGATTTTCCGCATACTCCCCTGATGTGTGGGGTTGCGTTGCTACAGGTGAGACACTGGAAACAACTTTAGAGAATATGCGTTCAGCCCTAGTTTTCCATCTTCAAGATAGTGAAATTCCTCAACCTCGTGGTATTGATGCTTATTTGGATGCGTTACGGGAATCAGAAGGAGAGGAATTTTATCTCACGCATATTGGTGTGGGTATCTTGAAATAATCTCTGAAGCAGCTATATATGCTGTCATGACTCGTATTATGTTACGTCGTCTTGTTGTCTAAAGATTTACTTTATAAATGGTCTCTGATAGCAATACATAAAAACAAGTTTTCACTGCAATCATAAAATTGTCTGAATCAGGATATCCAGGATGATAGGATTTACAGGATTATAACTGTCAAATTACTTGATAAATTACTCAAATTCTGAATAAGTCATGTTTGAGTTAAATCAATATAGTGCGATTTTGTGATAAATTCTTACTAAACTAATTGTCTGAATCAGGATGTATAGGATTATAAGTGTCAAAATACTTGATAAATTACTCAAATCCTGAATAATTCATGTTTGAGTTAAATCAATATAGTACGATTTTGTGGGAAATTTTCACTCAACTAAGTATGTATAATTTACGTAAAATTCATAGTTAACTTACCAAAAACCATTAGAACTACTAAAACCATAAATCGAAACCTGTTTAGATAGAAAATGGCACAGTGATTCAAGTGAAATCTATAAATCATCCACAATAATCACTCTTGTATCTATCATCCTGTAAATCCTATCATCCTGGACATCCTGATTCAGACAATTATTCTTGAAACATCCGACAACAATACATAAAACCTGTTTAATATCTAATCAGCTTATTTTTTATAAAAAATGTTAATCTAAAAATAACAGGAGGAAAGTATATGACTATAAAAGAGCAATTGATTCATGAAATTGAACAAGCACCAGAAAATATAGTTTCACAATTACTTGATTTTTTACATCTTCTCCAATTTCAACCACAACTATCATCCTCAATCACTGAAACAGATGAAAGCCTTTTGAATTGCATTGACGGCTTCATGGTAATTAAAGCACAAGGTTCTTTACCGGATATTGATTGGGTTTATTTTGTCCGTGAAGAAAGAATCAACGATATTACATCACAATGAAAGCACTATTCGACACAAATATTCTGGTTTCAGCTATGATTGAAGCACATCCAAATCATGCTATCAGTCTTCCTTGGATACAACGAGTTAGAAACAAAAGTATTTCAGGTTATATCTCAACCCATTCTATAGCAGAACTGTATGCAGTCATAACACGATTGCCTTTACCCAAACCTCTCAGCACTCAACAAGTTCATGACATAATCATTAACAATCTTGAATCTTTTCATACTGTTGATTTAGAAAGTGCTGACTATCTACAAGTTTTAAAAAATGTTACGCATCTCAATATTACAGGAGGTGGAATTTATGATGCAATTATTGCTCAAACAGCCATAAAAGCAAATGTAGATATTTTATTGACATTCAACTCTAAACATTTTATAAGACTAGGAAAACATATTGCCCAGTTGGTAAAAGATCCATCTGTATGGAAAGATATTAATTAATAAACAGCTATTAACTTGCAATTTAATATATGTTATCCTGAATTTGATAAGGAAGAACTATCTTCAAATCATCCTGTAAATCCTATAATCCTGGACATCCTGATTCAGACAATTAGATGCTTTGCCAAATTAAGAGGGAGTTTCAAAATTCACATCTTCATAAACATCATTTATAGAACATTGAAAATCTACACTTGCTAAATGTAAATTTTCCTCCTTTCCATAACTATACAATACCCATTGTCCTTCTGAATTACGACGGAAAACATCTACATTGATTTTATTTTGACTGACTAACACATATTCCTGAAGTGAATCTAAATTACGATAGTCAGCAAACTTATCACCTCTATCAAAAGCTTCTGTAGTTGGTGATAAAACTTCGATAATTAAACAGGGATAACGTAAAAAGTTATTAAAGGCTTTATCTCTTGAATCACAACTAACAATTACATCAGGATAATAATAAATATCCATTGTTTCAATATGCGCTTTTGTGTCGGAAACATAAGCTTGACATCCACTTCCACGCAGATGATTTCTTAACATTGAAGCAATATTGAGAGTAATAACTACATGAGTATTACTAGCACCTGCCATTGCATAAACTTGTCCCTGTCTGTATTCATATTTGATAGGGCTTGTTTCTTCTAATTCTAAATATTCTTCAGGGGAAATATAGTTATAACTGGGAGTTGCAATCATAGAAAATCACCTCGGTAAATATATTAGGTAATGCAACATAATCTTGTGGGGTTAATTATCCTATCCAACCCCATAAGCTGTATATACTTACACATCAGAAGATGCTTCTAATAACTTCACAGTCTTTTTCCCCACTGACACTTTTACTGACTGTTTTTTAGCGAAGGTAAGACCATTTTCACCTTTATCAATGATAATTGTGTCACCAGAAATAAAGGTATTTTCTAATAACTTGGTAGCAAGGGGGTTTTCGACTTCCCGCTGAATTGACCTTTTTAGCGGACGTGCGCCATAAACAGGATCATATCCGGCTTCAACAAGGTGGTCACAGGCTGCTTGTGATATCTCAAAGGAGATTTTTTGCTCTTGCAGGAGTTTTTCGACTCTTTTGAGTTGAATACGGATGATATGCCGCATTTCCGAACGGCTGAGGGTGTGGAAAAGTATGAGATCATCGACGCGGTTAAGAAATTCGGGGCGGAAGTGACTTCTTAAACCTTCCATTACTTTATTCCGCATCATATCATACTTGGAGTCATCACCAGATACATCCAAAATATGCTCACTCCCGATGTTGCTAGTCATTACTATGACAGTATTCCGAAAATCCACTGCTCGTCCTTGGGAGTCAGTAACTCTACCGTCATCTAATACCTGAAGCAGAATATTAAACACATCGGGATGGGCTTTTTCTACTTCATCTAAAAGCACAACAGAATAGGGATGACGGCGAATTGCTTCGGAAAGTTGACCGCCTTCTTCATAACCGATGTATCCGGGAGGCGCACCCACTAACCGGGAAACCGAGTGTTTTTCCATGTACTCGGACATATCCAACCGCACTAAAGCATCATCAGAATCAAAGAGAAATTCAGCTAAAGCGCGAGCGAGTTCTGTTTTACCCACGCCAGTTGGTCCCATAAACAAGAATGAACCAATGGGGCGGGAGGGGTCTTTCATCCCTGCACGGGCGCGACGAATAGCCGCAGAGACGGCGGAAACTGCTTCTTCTTGTCCGATCACCCTTTCATGCAAATGGCTTTCTAGTTTCAGTAATTTTTGCCGTTCTGATTCCAAAAGACGATTTACAGGAATTCCAGTCCATTTGGCGACGATTTCCGCAATATCGGCTTCTGTCACTTGTTCTCGCAGCATGGTAGAACCTTGGCTTTGAATTTCTAGGAGTTTCGCTTCTTTAACTTCCCGTTCTCTCTGCACTCCTTCCAATTTGCCATACTTCAATTGAGCAGCTTTATTTAAATCATAATCTCTTTCAGCTTGTTCAATCTGCACCCTAAGCGCATCTTCTTCTTTCTTTAAAGTGCTAATTGCTTCTAATAACTGCTTTTCACCTTGCCATTGCTCATTGAATATTTGCTGTTTGACGGTTAAAGTGGCAATTTCTTCCTGAATCAGTTCTAATCGTTCTCGAGTTGGGGAAATACTATTGTCTTCTCCTGCTAAGGACAGCTTTTCCATTTCTAGCTGCATCAAGCGTCTATCAATGGTTTCTAACTCCGCAGGTTTGGAGGTAATCTCCATTTTTAACTTAGCTGCGGCTTCATCTACTAAGTCAATGGCTTTATCTGGTAAAAAGCGATCTGCAATATAACGCGCTGATAAAGTTGCGGCTGCTACTAAAGCAGAATCGGAAATTTTGACGTTATGATGCACTTCATAACGTTCTTTTAAACCGCGTAAAATCGAGATTGTATTTTCTACGGTTGGTTGGTCTACATATACCTGTTGAAACCGCCGTTCTAAAGCTGCATCTTTTTCAATGAATTTGCGATATTCATCTAATGTGGTTGCACCAATACAACGCAACTCACCCCGTGCTAACATGGGTTTAAGTAAATTACCTGCGTCCATTGATCCTTGTTGATTAGAACCTGCACCAACTACGGTATGCAGTTCATCAATGAATAGAACTATTTGCCCGTTTGATTCCGTAACTTCGCGGAGGACATTTTTTAAACGGTCTTCAAATTCACCACGGTATTTTGCACCAGCAATTAAACTACCGATGTCTAAAGATATCAACTGACGATTCTTCAAAGATTCGGGAACGTCACCGTTAACCATTCTTTGAGCTAAAGCTTCTGCGATCGCAGTTTTACCCACTCCCGGCTCACCAATCAAAACAGGGTTATTTTTGCTACGACGAGATAGAACTTGAATTACTCGGCGAATTTCATCATCTCGGCCAATTACAGGATCTAATTTTCCCGCTTTTGCCCGTTCTGTCAAATCTATCCCAAAACGTTTTAAAGCTTCATAAGGTGCATCTGAAGACTCTGCTTCTCCGACTTTTTGAGTCACTTTTTGGGTAACGCGAACAGTTTTGACAGCGGTTTCTAACTTAGCAATATCAACATTTAAACCTTTAAATATCCGTCTACCAATGCGTTCATCTTCCGCAAAAGCTAAAAGAATATGCCCTTCGGAAATTTCCCCATCTTTGATTCTACCGCGAATTTCCTCGGCTCTATCCAGCAGCAAATCTAAATTACGTCCTAGATACAACTGATCACTTTTAGTTACCTTGGGCTGGCGTTGGGTATAAGCTTGTAGCTGTTCTTGCAAACGGATAGGGTCAATTTCAGCGCGAACGAGAACCCCTGTAGCTACGCTACTTGATTCTTCTAAAAGCGCCAAAATTAAATGTTCAACTTCTAATTGTTGTTGTTGATAAGCACGGACTATATCCTGAGATTTAATAACTGCTTCCCAGGCTGTATCAGTAAATTTATTCGGATCTGTAGGCTGCATCTTTAAGATTTTAGATTTTAGATTTTATAAGATTGACGATTTTAGGTTATAAATTGGTGATTGGGAAAGAATAACACCTAATTTTCTGGAATTTGGTAGATTTAGCAGCACCCACCAATATCGCCCAATGGGATTATAGTTTTGGTGGGGCAAAGCCCACCCTACTCCAAGATAAGATACTTCAGACTAGAATTACTGACTTACCAGTTGTGCTGGGGATTGTTGTGCTTCTGTTGTACCGTGAGTAGCTAATTGAATCAATTCAACTTTATAGCCATCGGGATCTTCGACAAAAGCGATTACTGTTGAACCGTGTTTCATCGGACCTGGTTCCCTGACTACTTTACCACCACGGTTTCTAATTTCCTCACAGGTGGAGTAAATGTCATCTACTCCTAGTGCGATATGACCATAGGCTGTACCCAAATCATACTTTTCTACGCCCCAGTTATGGGTTAATTCTAGCACCGTGTGGTCGCTTTCCTCTCCATAACCAACAAAAGCGAGGGTAAATTCTCCCCCTGGGTAATCTTTACGTCGGAGTAATTTCATTCCCAGGACATCGCAGTAAAATTGCAAGGATTTTTCTAGGTTCCCTACCCGCAACATGGTGTGTAGTAATCGCATATTCACCTTTTGTTTAATTATTCTATTTTATATCTCATCATCATCAGATACTCAACTTAGCTAATAAGTCGTGAATCTTATTGATACTTCTTCAGTTAGCTTAACAACCGTTTCTGATATAATTGATTTCAATTTAGATAGAGTCAATAATTATGCTTTCATCTCCCTTAATGTTGCAAATGCCATCATCAATGACAGATGAACATTTTTTTGAGTTTTGTCAATTAAATCGTGATTTACGCATTGAGAGAAATCAATTTGGAGAAATATCAATTATGCCTCCTGTCGATTCGGAAACAGGAAATCGAGAATTTCACATTATTGGACAGCTAGGAGTTTGGGCAGAAAAAGATGATACGGGAATTGGTTTTTCTTCCAGTGCAGGTTTTCAACTTTCTACTGGTGCAGTACGTTCTCCTGATGCTGCTTGGATGAAGTTAGAAAGATGGAATCAACTCACACCGGAAAAACAAAAAAAGTTCGCTCCTATTTGTCCTGATTTTGTCATTGAATTAAGGTCAGCTTCTGATAAATTGCAACCTTTAAAAGATAAGATGAATGAATATATGCAATAACCAGGAATACAGTTAGGTTTATTAATTTATCGTAAAAATCGGCAAGTTTATATTTATCGTCCTGGACAAATAGAGGAATGTTTAGAAAATCCGGATACTGTGAATTGTGAACCTGTTTTACCGGGGTTTGTTTTGAATATGGGGAAAATTTGGTAGGTATGATTTTAGCCTAAATATTCGATAAAATGAATATAAACACCGAGGAGCAACTATGAGTAAAACATCAATTAAAAATCTATACGAACAAGATTTTTCTCTTTAGCCAAATAGAAATTGAATTTACTGTGTTTCTAGCTAATCATAACTAATTGAATATTTACCTGTAGCGATCGCTCTTTAGACAAGTTAACTTCACAAGCGCAATACATATCCTTTGGCTCCTGTAAGGGATACGGTAAGCTAACGCATTTCTCATGCACTGAAAATACCAAATAACAAATATCCTTACTTCCTATCTGTTCATGCTGCTAATGCAGCTTTATTACTATAATTTATCTTATTTGTCAAGTCACTAACTTCTAACCTTCAAATAACAGCATCAAATTTTGTCAAAGTTGTCTCAGGAATTCTTGATAATTTGATTGCTTTTTGCAATATTCTCAGTTCTGCGATTTATGAAATACTTATAAATAAAGGCTTTCAAGCTGCTGTTTTAAACTACTTCTTAAAAATAGACACAATAAGGGAATTTACAAATTCTCCTAAATCATAGCAGAACGCTGAAAGTATTGCAATATCGTTAATAAATAAAAATAATTCTCAATTAATTATTAAGAAAATATAAAGGAAGAAATCTGTAACTTATAAATTTGTAATTAATTATAAATTTTTTAATAATTAAAACTTATTTATTTACTGATGGAGAGTGTTAGGTGTTCATTTCCTTAGTAAGATGCGTTAATTTAGATTGAGGCAGATATAAGATATTCTTAGGCTCTTCATTTTTTACCTGAATCAGGATATCCAGGATTTAAGGATTTTCAGGATTTAAATTTTTTCAGGATTTTCAACTGTGCATTTAGGTTGTTAAATTGCGCGGTAAAACCGTCTTTACAAATTACCAATAAACAATCCTGTAAATCCTTGAATCTTGCAAATCCTGATTCCGATAAAATCAATAAAATCGTTAAAAACAATCCTATAAATCCTTAAATCCTGTAAATCCTGATTCACAAATTAATTATCATGCGGATAGGCATCTCTCCTTGATCTGTGTTTTGTTTCTTACCCACTAACCCCTAGTCCCACCCTTCGCGATTGGAAATCTTCTTTAATGTCAGGCGATTTTGCCTCGGAAACGCCTATGCTAACGATTGGGTTAGGACTAAACTGTAAAGTCTTATCCCTAAAACACGATAGAAACAAAGGAGAAAGCCGGAATGACGAAATATCTAGATACCGCCATTGAAGCAATTGTAGCCCGCGAAATCCTAGACTCACGGGGAAGACCCACACTAGAAGCCGAAGTACATTTAGCTGGTGGTGCGGTTGGACTAGCGCAAGTTCCCAGCGGTGCTTCTACAGGTACATTTGAAGCCCACGAACTGCGGGATGGCGATAAAAGCCGTTATGGTGGTAAAGGGGTACTCACGGCGGTAAAAAATGCTAATGAGATATTAGCACCCAAATTGTTAGGGTTGGATGTCCTCAACCAAGAATTGTTAGACCGGACAATGATTGCTACAGATGGTTCACCTAACAAATCTAATTTAGGCGCAAATGCAATTTTAGGTATTTCCTTAGCAGCGGCTAAAGCAGGTGCATCAGCTTTGGATATTCCTTTGTATCGCTACTTGGGCGGACCTTTGGCGAATTTACTCCCTGTACCCTTGATGAATGTGATCAACGGTGGAGCGCACGCAGCTAATAACGTTGATTTTCAAGAGTTTATGATTGTACCCATCGGTGCGCCTTCTTTCAAAGAAGCTTTGCGCTGGGGTGCAGAAGTATTTGCGACTCTCAGCAAAGTGTTAGATGATAAAGGTTTGCTAACAGGTGTGGGTGATGAAGGTGGTTTTGCACCTAACCTAGAATCTAACCAAGTGGCGTTAGAATTGCTGGTAGCTGCTATTAAACAAGCTGGTTACAAGCCTGGTGAACAGGTGGCTTTGGCTTTAGATGTAGCAGCCAGTGAATTTTACAAAAATGGGCAATATGTCTATGATGGTAAACCCCATAGCCCAGTTGAATTTATTGATTATTTAGGTCAATTGGTTGACCAATATCCCATTGTTTCCATTGAAGATGGTTTACATGAGGAAGATTGGCAAAGTTGGCAATTACTAACTCAGAAAGTCGGTTCTAAGGTGCAGTTGGTAGGCGATGATTTATTTGTAACTAACGCCACCCGCTTACAAAAAGGCATTGAACAAAAAGCCGCTAACTCGATTTTGATTAAGTTGAATCAAATCGGTTCACTAACTGAAACTTTGGAAACCATTGATTTAGCAACTCGCAACGGTTTCCGTTCAGTAATTAGCCATCGTTCTGGTGAAACTGAAGATACAACCATTGCTGATTTGGCTGTGGCTACTCGCGCAGGTCAAATTAAAACCGGTTCTCTGTGTCGTAGTGAACGGGTAGCAAAATACAATCGCTTACTCCGCATTGAGCATGAATTGGGCGATCGCGCTGTTTATGCTGGTACTGTCGGTTTAGGACCAAAGTAGGTGATTGGGGACTGGGGACTGGGAAGAAAGCAGGGGAAGAATATTAACTTTTGCCTCTTGCCTTTTGCCTTCTGTTCCCTGTTCCCTGTTCCCTGTTCCCTTCTTATGGATAAAATCCGACTTTGGGCAATCCCAAGGTTTCATCCCAGTCCATCATGATGTTCATACATTGAATCGCTTGTCCTGCTTGACCTTTAATCAGGTTGTCAATGGCTGACATGACGATGACGCGGCGTGTGCGAGGGTCAACTTCTATCCCGATATAGCAAACATTACTACCGCACGCCCATTTGGTTTGGGGGTAAGTGCCACTATTACAGATTTTTACCCAAGGGGAATTACGGTAAAATGCTGTGTAAATTGTAATTAAATCATCACGCACTAAACCAGGATCTCTGAGGTTGGCGTAAACGGTTGCTAAAATCCCCCGTACCATTGGGATCAGATGGGGCGTAAATTGAACCGTAACTTCGTGTCCTGCCAAATCGCTGCAAATTTGCTCGATTTCTGGGGTGTGGCGGTGACGGGCGACGTTATAAGCACCCAGAGAGTTATCTGCTTCGGCTAACAACAGGTTGATTTTTCCTTGTCTACCACCGCCAGATGTGCCAGATTTAGCGTCAATGATGGCGGTTTCTGGGACAATTAAGCCTTGTTTGAGAAGTGGGGAAAGTGCAAGTAAGCTGGCTGTGGGATAACAACCAGGACAACCAATCAAATTTGATTCGGCAATGCGATCGCGGTACAATTCTGGTAAGCCATAAACCGCTGTTTCCGCAATGGTGTCATCGCTTCTTTTCGTCCCATACCAAGTTGTATAAGTTTTCAAGTCACTGAATCTATAATCTGCGCTCAAATCCAGTATCTTACAGCCTTTTTTTATCAGTTGAGGCGCAATGTCACAAGCTAAACCGTTGGGAAGAGAAAGAAATACTACTTCACATCGATTAGCAATGATTTCTGGATCTACCGCTTCAATTTTGAGGTTAACTATATTACCCAGATGGGGATAGAGATCAGCAAATGTTTTTCCGGCGCTGCTTTCACCACCTAAATAAACCAGTTCAACTTCTGGATGATCCATCAGGAGTCTGACTAGTTGTACTCCGCCATAACCTGACGCGCCAACAATGCCAACTGGTACGCGTCTTAAATTACCCATGACATGAAATCCTTATCCGCTTTTGTTAATTTGTTCTTAGCTATCATCAATCAAGCTATTAGCCAACTGATGACAACTTAATTATTATTGAACTTTCGCTGCATTGTATAGCAAAGATTCTCTTTTAGCGTACATATCAATTTATATCGGGGAAATATCTTTACCAGAAAATCACACTCATAGTGTGTGGAAAACCAACCTCAGTAAAGATTATGTTTTTTATGTGACAGAAAATTATCAACTCCAAAAATTTGGTAAAAATGTTCGCTTACTCATAAAAGCAATGATATCCTACCAATTCTATAGCGATCATCAGTGGGTTACGAACCAAAATATCCCGGACTTCTTTCAGAAGTTGGGGATCTGAGCCTTTAGGTGTTTGCAAATCGAATAGGATTGTTATATGTAAGGCTGCACAGCACAAAATAATGAAATCTATAACCTTATCAGTATTTATGTGTGTTTATCTGCCGTCAATTTTGCCAGGGTAATTAGCACAATGTGAAATTTTGGAATCTTTGTCAGACAAGAGTTTTAAAAAGCTGACTGCTGAACGGGCTACAATTTACAATAAGAAATTGTTAAAAAAATTTACGTTGGTAGCTGGAAATTTTCTGTGTCACAGCCTAATAATAGCCAAGCCTTTGAATTTGACTCTATTGATGCCGCTTTGGCAGACCTCAAAGCGGGTCGTGTCATCGTGGTGGTAGACGACGAAAATCGAGAAAATGAAGGGGATTTAATTTGTGCAGCCCAATTTGCCACCCCTGATATGATCAATTTTATGGCGGTGGAAGCCAGAGGGCTGATTTGTCTAGCTATGACGGGCGATCGCCTGGATGAACTGGACTTACCATTAATGGTGAGTAACATTACAGATACTAACCAAACCGCTTTTACTGTCAGTATTGACGCTGGACCGCACTTGGGTGTAAGCACAGGTATCTCCGCAGAAGACCGCGCTCGTACTATTCAGGTGACACTCAACCCAGCCACAAAACCTGAAGATTTACGCCGTCCTGGTCATATTTTCCCGATTCGAGCTAAAGCTGGAGGTGTACTCAAGCGGGCAGGACACACAGAAGCGGCAGTTGATTTAGCGCGACTAGCAGGATTATACCCCGCTGGGGTAATTTGTGAAATTCAAAATCCTGATGGTTCAATGGCACGATTGCAGCAGCTGGTCAAATATGCCGAAACCCATAAACTAAAAATTATTAGCATTGCCGATCTGATCAGTTATCGTCTCCAAAATGATCGCTTAGTGTATCGAGAAATCGTTACCAAGCTACCCAGTCAATTTGGCCAATTTGATATTTACGGTTACCGCCACACTTTAGATAATACTGAACACGTAGCTATTGTTAAGGGCGATCCCGCAAATTTCCAAGATGAACCTGTGATGGTGCGGATGCACTCGGAATGTTTAACGGGTGATGCTTTGGGGTCTTTGCGCTGTGATTGTCGGATGCAGTTGAAAGCTGCATTGAAAATGATTGAAAATGCTGGTCAAGGTGTCGTTGTTTACCTGCGCCAAGAAGGACGGGGCATAGGTTTGATTAACAAGCTCAAAGCCTACTCGTTGCAGGATATGGGACTTGATACAGTAGAAGCTAATGAACGTTTGGGCTTTCCTGCTGATTTGCGAGACTATGGGATGGGGGCGCAAATTCTCATGGATTTGGGTGTTAAAAAAATTCGCCTGATTACCAATAATCCCCGCAAAATTGCTGGTGTCAAAGGCTATGGTTTGGAAGTTGTAGATCGTCTACCTTTGTTGATCGAGGCTAATGATTACAACTCTTATTATCTCGCTACGAAAGCTAAGAAGTTGGGACATATGCTGTTACAAACTTATCTGGTGACAGTAGCATTGCACTGGGAAGATGAACCGGAATTGGTGACAACGCGTTATGAACGTTTAGAAAAATTGCGCCATTTAGCAAAAAATAATCATTTACTGTTACAGGAAGAAGCACGACCTTTAGGAATTGCTTTATTTGATCAGCCATCATTAACTGTTCATTTGGGATTTGATCAGCCAAATATTGCTGATGCTGATTGGTATCAACAGAAAGGTCATCCTTACCTACAAGCAATTTGCCAAATTTTGGATAATTTACTAGATTTGCCTTATGTACATAAGTTGGAATTTCTAGTTTCTGCTGGTAGTGATCCGTTGAGTAATTTACAAGTGCAGTTGGATAGACAAGTTTTTAATGCTGATGTACTACCTTCATCCTTGAGCGATCGCTTGGAGACACAACAGATTTATAGTTTTAGTAAGTAGGATTTCCTGAATTTCTACACATTGATAAAGCTCTAGTTTTACAGCTAGAGCTATTTGTTTATAAGAAATTAGGCTGAAAACCCTGGAATTCTTACCTAAAAACCCAAAAAGTTTTGGTTCTTCAGTACCTAATATGCAAAATCAAGTCAAAAAAAACTCGTAAAGCTGAATATACATAAGAAATAAGCTATAATTTTGAACATTATTACAAAATATTGCCTATTTACCCTGTTCCCCGTTCCCTGTTCCCTGTTCCCTGTTCCCTTCCCTCACCGATAAGTTCTCAACTCAAATAGGATCGCTATAGATTGAATCACATTATCTGCACTTCATCGGAAGTTTTGCCTAAAACAATTTAAATGAATTGTTTATTCTTTAATTTTTCGCATTTCTAAAAGTTTTCAACTTCCGAAAACTATGCAATTTATTAAAAAACCTATCAAACTCAAAACTTAACGGATCAACTTTTCCAGCAGCCACATCTACAGCACGATGAGTAGTGATTCTCTCATCAGGAACTTGACTTTGAGCAATTAACCAAGCTAAAGAATTATATTGATCTTCTGTGTAACCACTATGTTCCTTGATATCACTTTTACCCCAAGCATCGGGAGGAGTTTCTAAAGAAACATGATAGGCAAAATTATTAACAGATGGCGGTAAATTAGGATTAGTCTGCACAGTTTCCACACCATTAGCACCATTAAACACCGAGTTAGCAGCACCAAAAGCCCTTTTATCTGGTGGTACTAAATAAATCACCGTGCCATCGAGTGTAATTAAAGTATGATAGCTTGCTTGTACATTCTCATCAGCATTATTAGTTTTGAAAAAATTAACTGCACTAGAAGCAGAATTAGTAGTTTCATGAAGGACTATAATCGGTTTATTATTTAAAACTATCCCATTAACATCTTTGCTATATCTTTCACCATAGTTAGTAGGGTTGATAGTTGCCGATGCTAAACTAGGTTTATACTGAGCAAAAGCAGCAGTAGTAGAGTATCTAGTAATAATTTGATTTGTTCGTATAGTAGACTTAGGGAACTTAGGTATTGTCAGGAATTTAGATAATTTAGGTGAATTTGGCGGCTGTTCCTCTGCATTCGGCTCTGACTGCAATAAAGGCTGTGGATATTGACTCCAAACTGTACCATCTGGGTTTGATGTGTTGATATTACCTGGTGATTTTCTTGCACTACTAATAAAAAGGGCTACAATCAGAGCCGCAATCATGAGAAAAATTAACATTACTCTAGTCGCCCATTCTCTAAATCTCATATCTTTAAATATAGATAGATGTTTAATAAACTAAATTTAACTTTTACTTATTCAGCCAATAATCTGGTATCCAAAAATTATTGATATTCATCAAAATTGCCCCTGGTATAAAATTCTCATTGTCATCTTCAAAGGAAGCTGTCGGGAAAGTTAAACCAAAAATTTCATCACTGCACATTACCTGAGCAAGTATTTGCTCAAAATTCCATTCTAATTCCTGGATATTAATACATGGGATACCACACTCATTCTCATCATCATATTCTTCATCTAGCTGAAATTGCCCATATTTGATATCATACCTCAACCACTCTAGGCGTTCAAATTCATCAGCAGGGATAATAGCAGCCACTTCTTGCTCCCCTTTTTCCAAGACGATGCGCTGTTTCTCCAACAGCACATCACTGATGATGAGCAATAATTTACTCTTGACTACCTCTGTTTGGATGCGGATAAAACCTTCTGCTTTACTGCTTAACATATTGTTTTCTGGAAAACCTGTCTAAACTATCAAAATCTTGGAGAATAATAAATTAAGTCGCATATCATCAGACTACACGCAATTTTCTTGAACAAATATGGCACATTCCTTTCTAGAACACTTGCATAGTCCAAAACGTCCTGTTATCGTCTTTGACGGTGCGATGGGAACTAACCTCCAAACCCAAAACCTGACTGCTGAGGACTTTGGCGGCGTACAGTATGAAGGTTGTAACGAATACTTAGTCCATAGTAAACCGGAAGCTGTCGCTAAAGTTCATCGTGACTTTCTCGCAGCTGGTGCTGATGTCATTGAAACAGATACTTTTGGCGCTATGTCGATAGTTCTAGCAGAATACGACTTAGCAGACCAAGCTTACTACCTCACCAAGAAAGCCGCCGAACTTGCTAAAAGTGTCGCTGCGGAATTTTCTACACCAGAAAAACCTCGGTTTGTTGCTGGTTCTATTGGTCCGACAACCAAACTTCCCACCTTGGGACATATTGACTTTGACACCATGAAAGCCTCTTTCGCCGAACAAGCAGAAGCCTTGTTTGATGGTGGTGTCGATTTATTTCTCGTGGAAACTTGCCAAGATGTGCTGCAAATTAAAGCCGCATTAAACGGCATTGAGGAAGTTTTTGCCAAAAAAGGCGAAAGAAGACCGTTAATGGTTTCCGTCACCATGGAAAGCATGGGGACAATGTTAGTAGGTACGGAAATTGCAGCCGTCGTTACCATTTTAGAACCATATCCCATTGATATTCTCGGTTTGAACTGCGCTACTGGCCCAGACTTGATGAAACCACACATCAAGTATTTATCCGAACATTCTCCTTTCGTAGTTTCTTGTATTCCCAATGCGGGTTTACCGGAAAACGTTGGCGGTCAAGCACATTACAGATTGACACCTGTTGAATTACGGATGTCTTTAATGCACTTTATCGAAGATTTGGGTGTCCAAGTGATTGGGGGTTGCTGTGGGACACGGCCAGAACACATTCAACAATTAGCGGAAATTGCCAAGGAGTTAAAACCGAAAGTTAGACAACCCAGTTTAGAACCAGCAGCCGCATCAATTTATACTACTCAGCCTTATGATCAAGATAATTCTTTCTTGATAGTTGGTGAACGTCTTAACGCCAGTGGTTCTAAAAAATGCCGTGACTTACTGAACGCCGAAGACTGGGATGGTTTGGTGTCAATGGCGCGTAGCCAAGTTAAAGAAGGCGCACACATCCTAGACGTTAACGTTGACTATGTGGGACGTGATGGCGTGCGTGATATGCACGAGTTAGTTTCTCGCATTGTTAATAATGTAACCTTACCATTAATGCTCGATTCCACCGAATGGGAAAAAATGGAAGCGGGGTTAAAAGTTGCTGGAGGTAAGTGTTTACTCAATTCCACCAACTACGAAGACGGCGAACCGCGATTTTTGAAGGTGTTGGAGTTAGCGAAAAAGTACGGTGCTGGTGTCGTTATTGGTACAATTGACGAAGATGGCATGGCGCGGACAGCAGAGAAAAAGTTTCAAATTGCCCAACGTGCTTACCGTCAAGCGGTAGAGTATGGTATTGCTCCCACAGAGATATTTTTTGATACTCTAGCTCTACCTATTTCTACAGGGATTGAAGAAGATAGGGAAAATGGCAAAGCCACTATTGAATCAATTCGCCGCATTCGTCAAGAATTGCCGGGATGTCATGTAATTTTGGGTGTATCTAATATATCCTTTGGTTTAAACCCAGCATCACGGATGGTTCTAAACTCGATGTTTTTGCATGAAGCGATGAATGCAG
Source organism: Anabaena sphaerica FACHB-251 (assembly GCF_014696825.1). Classification (NCBI taxonomy): domain Bacteria; kingdom Bacillati; phylum Cyanobacteriota; class Cyanophyceae; order Nostocales; family Nostocaceae; genus Anabaena; species Anabaena sphaerica. The sequence goes on from NZ_JACJQU010000008.1 coordinate 127,100, forward strand.
GAATGGATGCGGCTATTGTCAGCGCGAGTAAAATTTTACCACTTGCGAAAATTGAACCTCAACATCAAGAAGTTTGTCGGCAATTAATTTACGATGAACGCAAATTTGATGGTAATGTTTGCGTTTATGATCCTTTGGGAGAACTAACAACAATTTTTGCAGGAGTCAAAACCAAGCGTAACACAGGCGTTGATGAAAGTTTACCAATTGAGGAACGTTTGAAGCGCCATATTATTGACGGTGAACGTATTGGTTTAGAAACACAATTGACGAAGGCTTTAGAACAATACCCACCTTTAGAAATCATCAATACTTTTCTGTTAGATGGGATGAAAGTTGTGGGTGAATTGTTCGGTTCTGGACAAATGCAACTTCCTTTCGTTTTACAATCTGCGGAAACTATGAAAGCTGCGGTTGCTTATCTAGAACCGTTCATGGAAAAATCGGAATCTGGTAATAATGCTAAGGGAACTTTTGTCATTGCCACAGTAAAAGGGGATGTGCATGACATTGGTAAAAACCTGGTAGATATCATCTTGTCAAATAATGGTTACAAGGTGATTAACCTGGGAATTAAGCAATCAGTAGAAAACATCATTCAAGCTTACGAACAGTATAAACCTGATTGTATTGCTATGAGTGGATTGTTAGTAAAATCTACTGCTTTTATGAAGGAGAATTTGCAGACTTTTAACGAAAAGGGAATTACTGTTCCTGTAATTTTAGGTGGTGCGGCTTTAACTCCTAAGTTTGTAAATCAAGATTGCCAAGGAACTTACAAAGGTAAGGTTGTTTATGGCAAGGATGCTTTTTCTGATTTGCATTTCATGGATAAGTTAATGCCTGCAAAATCTGCGGGTAATTGGGATGATTTGCAGGGATTTTTGGATGAATTAGGAGAATCTGAAGAATCAACAAATGGTCATCACAAAACAGTAGATAATACTGTTAAAGAGAAAGTTGCTGCTGAACCAAAAGAAATAGATACCCGTCGTTCAGAAGCGGTAGAGGTAAATATTGAACGTCCCCAACCACCTTTCTGGGGAACACAGTTTTTACAACCTGATGAGATTTCTTTGGAGGAATTATTCTGGTATTTGGATTTGCAAGCTTTGATTGTTGGACAATGGCAATTCCGCAAACCAAAGGAACAATCTAAAGAGGAATATCAAGCGTTTTTAGCTGAGAAGGTTTACCCAGTTTTGGAAGATTGGAAGCAGCGAATTATTGAGGAGAATTTATTGCATCCTCAAGTGATTTATGGGTATTTCCCTTGTCAGTCTGAGGGAAATTCTCTACATATATATGATGTGGAAAATCAATCACAACAGATTGCTAGTTTTGAGTTTCCCCGTCAACGTTCTGGAAGAAGATTGTGTATTGCAGATTTCTTTGCACCGAAGGATTCGGGAATAATTGATGTTTTCCCCATGCAAGCGGTGACTGTCGGGGAAGTTGCAACGGAGTTCGCGCAAAAGTTATTTGCTAATAACCAATACACTGATTATCTGTATTTTCATGGTATGGCGGTACAGGTTGCGGAGGCTTTAGCAGAATGGACTCACGCTAGAATCCGCCGGGAGCTAGGTTTTGGTGATGCTGAACCGGATAATATTCGGGATATGTTGGCACAGCGTTATCAAGGTTCTCGGTATAGTTTCGGCTATCCTGCTTGTCCGAATATTCAAGATCAGTTTAAGCAGTTGGAGTTGTTGGGAACTGATAGGATGAAGATGTATATGGATGAAAGTGAGCAATTATATCCTGAACAGTCTACAACGGCGATTATTACTTATCACCCTGTAGCTAAGTATTTCACTGCTTAACCTTTTCACCCCCTCCATTGTCAGATGGAGGGGGATTAATTTTAAATGAAGTTACATAGAATAAGATATCAAGAATAATTGACCGCAGATAAAGACGGATAATTCAATTACCTAAATCTTAATTATAGAAAGTAAGCACATCATAGTTTCATTTCTCCGTTGTAACACAAATGAGTAGATTTGACTATATATGACTATATTTTTGTTATTTAAACTAAATACTGAATCGGCAAAGCGATTGCTAACTATCAGCATTTTAACATGACAAGTTTTATGAACTTACTTAAGTTGCTGTTTATCCACGAGTTTTTAGAGTTGCTTATTGACTTTTATTGCCAAAAGCTCTAAATTCATTTATGGAACTAGTTGAAACATATTAGCAAAAATACTGAGAATTGTTACTAATGAATAGCAATAAAGTGGGTGTGAGCAAAAAGGGGTTATTGGTTGCTGGTGGGGCATTCGCAGCCCTAAGTGGGTTAGTTGTCAGCACCTTGGGGGGAATGCAAGCAACAGTGGCTAACCCCAATCTGAATCAACCAGCACCACGCTTACTTGCCCAAAATCTAAAAACTTTAACAATAGTTTTTCCTAGTCGTTCTGATTCTACAGATTTGCAAACTAAAGCCAACGCTGTAGGTAGCTTTTTGTCCAAAGAATTGGGAATCCCTGTGAAAGCGCAAATCGGCGATGATACAGCAGCAGTGGAAGCATTGAGAGCAAATCGCGCTGATGTGGCTTTTTTGAGTAGTCGTCCCGCTTTGAAGGCTGAACAATTAGCAAATGCTCGTTTGTACTTAGCTGAAGTTCGCGCCAATTATTCGGGGAGATTTACTTATAACTCCATATTTGTTGTCCCCGCAAATAGCCAACTGAAAAGCAAAAATACCCCAAAAGCAACTTTAGAACAACTGCGGGGTAAAAAAATGGCCTTTACTTCCCCTACATCGGGTTCTGGATTTATTTTCCCCGTGGGTGAGTTGGTGAAGCAGGGTTTTGTACCTAATAAAGACCGCATGGATGGTTTCTTTGGTCAAATTGCCTATGGTGGTAGTTACGGTAAAGCTTTAGAAGCAGTAGTGCGCGGTCAAGCAGATGTGGCTGTAGTATCAGAATATGCTCTTTTCCCTCCATATATCTCCGCTGAAGACAAAAGCAAGTTGCGGGTGCTGTATAAAATCTCTGGTGTTCCTGCTCATGGTATCGCCATTGATGATGATGTTCCAGTAGTAATGCGGGAAAAAATTATTAACGCTCTACTGAAGTTAAACAAGCCTGAAAATAACGCTCTTTTCAAAAGTTTATATAACTCTACAGAATTGGTCAGAGTTGATCACGCTCGTCACCTCAAACCTGTCCGGGAAGCATTGAAAAACGTCGGCATGGAACCATAATCAAGAAGGGGTAAAGGAGAATGCTCAACCCCTACTGTAATTACTCCCTACGTCCAATTACCAATTAGCAATACCAATTACCTAATACCAGCGTGAAACTGATTGAATGTCATAACCTAGAGACAGCTTATGCTACATCTCTGAATCGTCCCATCCTCAACGATATTAATCTTGATATTGATCAAGGTGAGTTTGTGGTTTTGTTGGGACTCAATGGTGCGGGTAAGTCTACATTGTTGCGATCGCTGGTAGGATTAGTGCCATTGGTAAAGGGAGAAATTCACATTCATGGTCTGGAAATGACTCCCCAAACATTGCCGAAAATTCGCCGTGAAATTGGAATGTTATTTCAAGGTGGTGGATTAATTCGTCAATTATCAGCTATTGAAAATGTTTTGTGTGGTCGTTTGGGTATGAGAACAACTGCACAAACTTGGTTGGGATTTCCTAAACGCGATTGCATTCTGGCCCAAGAATTATTAGGACAACTGGGTTTAAGAGACAAAATATATCAAAAAACCAGTCAACTGAGCGGTGGACAACAACAACGAGTTGCGATCGCTCGTGCTTTAATTCAATCACCACAAATACTTTTAGCCGATGAACCAATCACTGGTTTAGATGTAGTTGCATCCCAACAAGTAATGCAAATTTTATCTGAACTCAACACCCAGCAAGGCTTAACTATTATCACAGTTTTACACGATTTAGGCATAGCCGCAGAATACGCCCAAAGAGCTATAGTTTTAGATGCCGGACGTGTCGTTTATGACGGAAAATGTGATAATCTGCAAGAACAATTTTCCCAAGTTTTGAGTTTGTAGGTAAGCATTCAGTCATCAGCTTATGCCTAACGGCACGCTGCGCTATCAGCCGTCAGCACATGAATATTTAAAGACTAAAAGTAAGTTATTAGAATTAATTAAAAAGCTGATAAAACCATCTTTAACTTTGTAATAATATACAAAAAAATATACAAAATCCGTGATGAAAAAATCTTTTAATTCCCAATTCCTACATCGTTACCCCTGGCTAATTAATATCGTCATTCTATTGGTTATGGTAGGGATTTATACTTGGGCTTTGCAAGGCTTAAGCGTTGATTTTGAACTGTTAAAAAATAGCTGGCCTTACATCACAGATTTTATTGTGAGGTTATTTCCTCCAGATTGGAAAGTTGTCGATATAGCAATTAAGGCATTAATTGAAACTGTACAAATGTCCCTTTGGGGAACTTCTATTGGTGCTATACTTTCTCTACCAATTGCGATCGCTAGTGCTAATAATGTTGCTCCCCTCTGGTTACGCTGGTTAGCGAATTTACTTCAAAACGCCGTGCGTTCTGTTCCCTCTATCATTCTGGGCTTAATTTTCGTAGCTGCTACAGGTTTAGGCGCACCCGCTGGAACATTGGCTTTATCAATCTATACCATTGGCTACCTTGCGAAATTTTATCAACAAGCCATTGAAGCCGTAGATTCACGTTCTTTAGAGTCTTTACAGGTGATTGGTGCATCGAGAATGCAAATAGCCCAATATGGAATTTTACCGCAAGTATTGCCCTTGGGATTAGGTTATACTTTGTGGATGTTTGAGTACAATATCCGTGCTGCTTCTGTGCTTGGTGTAGTTGGTGCAGGTGGGATTGGTTTTCAGTTGAAAAGTTATATAGATGGTTTTGAGTATACCAAAGCCACAACCATGATGTTAGTGCTGTTGGTAGTGGTGACGGTAATTGATATTTTTAGTAGTAAATTACGCCGTTATTTGGATTCCATGTAAACTACCTACACCGACCTGACGGTACTACTGATTTGGTTCACAATTCCCCTTTAAATGCTTTATCGAGTATGGAAGGTAACAGGATACACAGGTTCAAATGTTCAGGAACGTCCAGAGGAAGCTGAGAAAGAAGCCTGTCTAACTTTACGAGAATTAGAACGTCTATTGGTAAGGTATCTCATCAGGGGAAACGCATCTAAATTTTATTGACAAAATACCGTTTTGATGCACAAACGAAGAAATCCCAATTTATCGTTTGATTGATTTTTTTAGAGTCATAGTGATGGACTAGAGCATTGTCAATAAGTAGGCATTAATGCGAATATTTTGCTCATTATTGAGATTAAATTGTCCTTATTGATAAGATGCGTTTCCCCTGTACCTTTACCTCATTGAGGTTTTTTATAGCAAAGTTCCCCCAATTTTACCACCTTCCAACCAGGAGGTAATTCTATTTTATCCATTTTTACCACCTGCTAAAAAATCACTCAAAACTAAAATTGGTAATTCTGTTACTCGTTTCAATTGAATATCATTCGTTAAAAATACATCACACTTAGCAACAATAGCCACAGAAATTTGTAAAGAGTCTAATAAAGCCAAATTATATTTAGCCCGTAATTGAGAGGCTTGTTTAGCAATTAATTCATCAATTTGAATAAACTCAACATTTACACCAGAAACAATCAAATCAATAAAATCCTCTTGTAGTTCAGTTAATCCTAAACGATAAGGATAAACTAAACACTCAGATAAAGTGATAGGAGAAGTAACAGCACTCAGCAAACCTGAATCAAGATTCTCAAATACATAATCCACTAACGATTGATATTGAGGATTATTCTCAACATAATAAATTACTGGTGCAGTATCCAGAAATAACTTTTTATCCTGAATTAAATAATCTTCAATCTTCATAGTTACTTCTTAAATGTAATTCTCTATTTTCCGTCTCCTCTCTTCTATTTCTTGACACCCAAATTTGAGCATCTTCACCAACTAAAGGATAGAGTGCTTTACCTTTAATATCTCCCCATTTACGGCGTTGTTTTGGCTCTACATCCTGTTTTTGTCCTTTAAATTGCAAAAAATCAATAAAATTTAATACTTCCTCCTGTTGTTCCGGTGTTAAATTCTGGACTCTATCTAAAATAGATTTTTGTTTTTCCACAGCTTGAGTCATAACTAAAAAACCTCATAACTCCTAAAATTATTTTACACCACTGGACAAACTTCCCAAAATCTTATTTACATGATTCAATCACTAAACTAGGAGTTACGCATTGAGAATCAAGGTTAAATATATATTGTTTAAAAACCATATCTTCCGTAGGGGTTTAGCAATGCTCATTGGTGTCAATTTAAGCTATAAATACCTTATTTGTTTGGCTGACACGCCCGCCTGGAACTTAAGTTCCAGGCGGGCTATGATTTTTACGTTAAGTTGACACTTATGAGCTTTTGCTTTACCCCTACAATACTGGTCTATTTACAATTAACGTCTCTACATTTTTTTCACCAGATTTCTATTTACCTAAATTCAACCTAATCAAAACCTCATCTAAATCCTTATCAGCCCATTCTCTTGCTTGTCTTGCTGCTGCTAAATCTGCTAAAATATCACCAATTTCCCGATGTACAAACTTCTCGCTAATATCCACAAACTGAGAAGGACTAAGATTATAATCAGCCTCTCTTAACTTTTCAATTTTGACAACCTTACTCAATTTATCCCTAGTTTCCCAACTGCTGTCTCCTATCAATGGATTTATTCTTGGAGGGAACTATTAGGTTAACGCAATTTGTTAACTAATTGTTGATAAATAATATCTAACCACACAGGAATCACAGCTTTACCTTCATCCAGAGATGCGATCGCAATTTTCTTATCAAACTCTACCAACGAAAGCGAATCCTCCTGTGCCGACAACAACAACATAAACCGCTTACCTTTACCTGAAACAAACAACTCCGGCTCTTGTTCCTTCAGCCTTTTCAGTGTTTCACAGGCAATATCAAAACTGATACCCGTAGACAGCCAATATACCATCGCTGCCAACTCCACCAAATTAGACCTGGAATAATAAATACTGCGTCCCGTACCCGTATCACCAATTACAGGTACAACAATCCCCTTCTCTCGCCAATACTGAATCTGGCGAAGGGTACAACCTGTCAATTGAGCCGCTTCCTTACTTGTGAAAAAATTTTCTTGCATAAAATACTATTTTACAGAAAGCGGCTATAATACAAATATGGTATTATTAGACAAATATGTTTAAAAGGTATGAGCCAAATTACCATTCAGGCGTAAAGGACAATTAATTTGGCAAGGCGGACAATAATTTGTCAACGCGGTCAAATAATCTGGCAAACGACAGCGACATATAATGTGCGAATGTACAACAAAAGCCGATGATGGGATTTGAACCCACGACCTACTGATTACGAATCAGTTGCTCTACCACTGAGCCACATCGGCATACACGATTTAAAAGTATAGCATATATTTACAAAAATGGTAGATCCAAATTTAAAAAATCGTTTGAAAGCTGAAATAGCCGCCCCCTATCGGGGTTTAAGACAATTTATCTATATTGGTGTTGGTGCTTCTGGTTTTATCGGCGCATTTGTATTTTTCTTTCAACTACTGGCTGGTAGGAACATTGACAGCACCTTACCTAACTTTGCACTGCAATTAGGAATAGTTGCTCTGATGGTATTTCTGTGGAGATGGGAACAAAACCGCCAAAGACGTTCCTAGCTACATCAGAATCAAAAATGGGCAAAAGGCAGGAGTAAAGATAAACATTCTTTTTTCCCTGTTACCTGTAATTATGAATTACGTGGTGTATATCTTTGACGATTATATATGGCAAAACCTAAAACTAAAAATGTTAAAACTCCTGCTAAATATAAAGGATAGCCATAAGTTATCGGCTGAGATTGCTGTACAATCATTCCGGCAATTACAGGACCAATACCATTAGAAATACTTAGATAAGAAGCATTTAATCCTAAAACAGTTCCCTGATCTTCAGCTTTAGCATTGAGAGAAATTAACGTGCTAATCATCGGTTGCACAAGAGAATTGAATAAGGAAAATAATATACTAACTATGACAAAATAATTAATGTTAGCCCAAATCGGCATTAAAAAAAATGACAAACTCCGAAAAAACAAACCTAAAAATAATATCTTGACTATATCAAATTTTCCTTTGAGGATAGAAATTCCCCAAGTTTGCATAATTACTGCCAGCGTACCAAAAGTTAAAAAGAGAAGAGTTAAAGATTGACTATTTTGCCCCAGAACCTTGATAAAGTAAGGTTGAAAAGCATAGGTAAACATTGTAAATGTTGTCCCAGTAAAAAAATTAATTAATAGTAAAATGCCAATTCCTGGCATTGCTAAACCTTTAATTAAATTTCCTAAACCTAAATCAAAGATATTTTTAGGTTTTTGTGCCTGCTGTTGGAGAGTTTCTGGTAAAAATAATATTGTCATTAACAAAGCCACAAACGCTACTCCACCAGAAGCTAAAAAAGCAGCCCCCAAAGAAATCTGCTGTGCTAACAAACTTGTAGCTGGTCCTAAAACAAAGCCTAACCCCATTGCTGCACCATAAATGCCAAAAGCTTGGGCGCGTTTTTGGGAAATGGTGATATCAGAAATAACTGCTTGAGCAACAGAGGCGTTACCACCCGTGATCCCATCTAAGAATCTGGCAAAAAATAGCACCCAAGCTGTTGTTGCCGTTCCCGCTATGAAGTTAGCAATCACAGTACCAGCTAAACTGATAATTAGTAAAGGCTTACGCCCAAATCTATCAGATAATTTACCTATGACGGGGGTTGCGAAAAACTGAGCTATAGAGTAAATAGAAAATAATAAACTGGTTTGAAAATCGGTCAGACCAAATTGTTTACCATAAAGATAGATAATGGGAATTAAAATTGTAAAACTGAGGGAGTTAACAAAGGCAATTAAAGCAGTAATCCAAAAATTACGATTCATGTTTAATAATTAGCTAATAGGTTTTGGCTTTATGGCTGCATTCAACTTTAGTAATAGTAACATTTGCCATGCTTTTATTTACTACCTATGAAATTTAGATTAAAGAGACTTTTAAACAAGCAAAGAAAGCGGATCATTCCACGAGTTCATATCAAGATCAATAATGGGCAATTTGAAGTTATGGGCATGGGTGCATGGCATTCATACTGGCGTGATCCTTACCATTTATTGCTCACAATTCCCTGGATAGGATTCTTGATCCTTATTTGTATTTTTTATGTAGCTATTAATACTATATTTGCCTTAGCTTACTTGCTCGGTGGAGATTGTATCGCTAATGCTCAACCAGGCTCTTTTTTAGATGCCTTTTTTTTCAGCGTGCAAACTTTGGCATCTATTGGGTATGGTGCGATGTATCCGAAAACAACTTATGCTAACGTCATAGTCACCATTGAAGCAATAATTGGTTTAATGGGAATTGCATTAATGACGGGATTAGGCTTTGCTCGTTTTGCCCGACCAACTGCCCGTGTAATGTTTAGCAATGTAGCCGTTATCACAGAACATGAGGGAATGCCAACACTGATGTTTCGCACCGCTAACCAACGTCGGAACATGATTTTAGAAGCACAAATGCGGGTGTATTTAATGCGTGACGAAGTAACGGCAGAAGGTGAGTCTATGCGTCGGATCTATGATTTACCACTTATACGTTATCAGACACCTAACTTCTCTTTATCTTGGTCAGTTATGCACACTATTGATGAATCCAGCCCTTTGTACGGGATGACACCAGAATTACTAATCAAGACACATTCTTCACTGATTGTATCTCTAAGTGGCATTGATGAAACAGTGTCACAGGTAGTCCATGCCCGTCATAGTTATATTGCTAAAGATATTTTGTGGAATAGTAGATTTGTTGATATTATCCACCACACCCCTGATGGACATCGCTATTTTGATTACAACCATTTTCACGATGTTTTACCGTTGGAGAATTAAGAGAGTAAGAGTATGGCTTGAGCTTGCGTGTGATGTAGGAGTCATTCGCCACACTTTACTATCAGTAATTTAGGTAATCTACTCAACTAATTACAGAATATAATGAAGAAGCCTATACATTTAAAGGCTGGGAAGAATCACTTCACGCCAAAATCAGGTGGTTGTAATTTTTGATAATTTTTACTGGTAGTGCTAAGTTTTTCTATTTCTAGACTCAATTAGGCTTTACTCGCTTCCCACCTTGAGAATACCGATTGAATAAACCACGAAGGCACGAAGAACAAGAAGCAAGAAGGAAGATAGGTAATCTTGCATTGGGAAGGGAGTAGTCGCAAAAGGAGCTAGAAACTATTATGAACCTCAATGATCATAACCTAAATATTGATGTTAGCTCAATTCATTGGAATTGGAATTATTTAGTGGCAGAAATTTCTCTCCAGATCCGGCAGTCATTAGAATTACAAACAATTTTACAAACAACTACCGATGAAGTACAAAAACTACTCCAGTGCGATCGCGTGCTTTTGTACAAATTTGATTCAGATTGGAGTGGTGAAGTAGTAGTAGAAACCGTTTTAGATCCTCAATGGTCTATTTTAGGTAAATTAGTTCATGATACTTGTTTTGAAACCTGTTGGTTACAACCCTATCAAGAAAATCAAGTCAAAACTATTGCTGATGTTAATACAGCTAACCTTACACCCTGTCATGCAGAATTTTTAGCAGGTTTTCAGGTTAAAGCAAACTTAGTTGTACCCATACTTTGTACTTCCCAACTTTGGGGTTTATTAATTTGCCATAGTTGTATCGCTCCCCGTGAGTGGCAAACCCAAGAAATAGAAGGTTTACAACAAATAGCCGTTCATGTTGGTATTGCTATTCACCAAGCCTGTTTATTAGCAGAATTACAACAGGAAAAAGCCAAATTAGAAGTCGTAATGGCAACACGCACAGAGCAATTAGAACAAACTAATTTAGATTTTCTCACAGAAGTCAGAGAACGATCAAAACTGGAAACAATAGTTAGTGAAAGTGAAAAATTTTTACGGCAAGTTTTAGACAGTATTTTTACCTTTGTGGGAGTATTAACCTTTTCGGGAATTTTAATAGAAACAAACCAAGCACCTTTAGATATTGCTGGAATTACCCGTGAAGATGTATTAGGTAAACACTTTGCAGATACCTATTGGTGGGAATATTCCCCAGAAGCTAAAGCAAAAATTCGAGCAGCAATCGAACAAGCTCAACAAGGAATTACAGTTAGATTTGATATTCCCGTACAAGCAAAAGAAGGAAAACAAATTATCATTGATTTTTCCCTTCATCCTCTACGAAATGAACAAGGAGAAATCACCCATTTAATTCCTTCTGGTACTGATATTACAGAACGCAAACAGGCGGAAATTGCCTTACAAAAAAGTCGGGATGAAAGATTTAGATTAGCAGCAATTGTAGAATCTTCTGAAGCAGCAATTATTAGTAAAACCCTCGATGGTATTATTACTACTTGGAATCAAGCAGCAGAAAGGTTATTTGGTTATAATACCTCCGAGATCATTGGTAAACATATCAAAACCCTAATTCCCTTAGAACGTCAAACAGAAGCTGCATCCATTTTACAGCGTATTCAACAAGGGGAAAAAGTAAATACCTATGAAACCCAAAGACAACATAAAGACGGTAGTTTAATTGATGTAGCCTTAACTATTTCGCCTATTTGTGATGAAAATGGTGTAATTATTGGCGCATCAAAAATTGCTAGGGATATTCGTGATCGCAAACTCCTGGAATCAGAAAGAAATCAAGTAGAATTAGAACTACGTCAAAGTAATGAACAACTAGAAGACTTCTTTGATAATGCTAGTGATTTAATTCAAAGTGTTTCCTTAGAAGATGGGAAATTTATTTATGTTAATCGTGCTTGGTTAGAGACATTAGGTTATAGTCGTGATGAACTGAATAACCTCACAATTTTTGATTTAATTCATCCTGATTGTTTACCCAATTGTCAACGAATATTTCAAGAATTACAATTAGGTAAAACAAATAATTTAGAGCGATTAGCGATTTCTTTTATTAATAAAAACCACCAAAAAATACTTCTAGAAGGTAGTATTAATGTCAGATTTGCAGAGGGTAAACCAGTTGCTACCCGCGCAATTTTACGAGATGTAACAGTCCAACGTCAAATAGAAGTTACTCTGCAAGAACAAGCTAAAATTCTCCAAATATTTTATGACTATTCTCCTTTGCTGTTAGGAGTAGTGGAAACTTCAGAAAATGATATTCTCCATACTTTACATAATTCCACAACCTTGGAATTTTTTGGAATTTCTAGAGAACAGCTAGATAATAAATGGGCAAGGGAAATTGGTGTTAAACCAGAAACAATTCAAATGTGGTTAGATCACTATTGTCAAAGTCAGGAAACACAAACACCTGTGCAATTTGAATATGAACATCATACAGATCAACAAATCTATTACTTATCTACTATAGTTAAATATATTGGCATTGCTGACAGTGGACGACCTCAATTTTCCTTTATGGTGCGGGATATTAGTGCCATTAAACAGTTAGAAATTGAACATCAAAAAATAGAACTGGTTGAGCAAAGAAATCAACAAGTTAAACAAGAAATTAAACTCTTAGAAAATATTTTAGATATCGTTTTAGCAGGTTATTGGGATTGGGATATCAAGAATAATACTGAATATCTCAGTCCTGGGTTAAAAAAAATGTTTGGTTATGCAGATCATGAACTATCTAATTCTTCAGAAACTTGGCAAAAACTAATTTTTCACCAGGATCTACCCAATGTATTGTATAGGTTTGATCAGCATATTCAAAGTCATGGAGAAATTCCCTTCTATAACGAAGTTAGATATCTTCATAAAGATGGCTCAATTGTGTGGGTAATTTGTTCGGATCAAGTGATTGAATGGGATGAAGATGGTAATGCGGTCAGGATGATTGGTTGTCATATTAATATTACAGATCGCAAGCAAGCTGAAAATAATTTGCGGCACATTAATCTAGTTTTGGAAAATGCTGTAGAAGGAATTGCTCGTTTAGATGTTACAGGTAGATATGTAACTATTAACCGTGCTTATGCAGAAACTTGTGGTTATGAACCTAATGAATTAATTGGTAAAGAATGGCAAATCACAGTTCATGCAGAAGATTTACCTGCGTTGGAATCTGCATATCAAACTATGTTGAAAACTGGCAAGGTTAATCAAGAAGCTAGAGGAGTTCGTAAAGATGGGAATATTTTTTATAAACAATTAATTATGATCAGTGATTACGATGACCAAGGGCAATTTATTGGTCATTACTGTTTCATGAAAGATATTAGCGATCGCAAAGAATTTGAAATAGCTCTATTAGATAGTGAACACCGTTATCGTAATATTATTGAAACAACTTTGGAAGGGGTTTGGATCTTAGATGCAGAAGGTAAAACTACCTTTGTCAATCAGCGAATGGCGGATATGCTGGGTTATAGTTGTAGTGAAATGATTGGCACTCATTTAATGGATTTTATTAATTCTGAAGATCGTCCCCAAGCACAAATTTATATGCACAGACGACTACAGGGAATTGGTGAACAGCATCCTTTCAAATTTCAGCATCAAGATGGAACTTCTTTATGGACTCTAGTTTCTACTACACCCATTTTAGATCATAATCATAATTTTTTGGGTGCTACAGGTTTAATTACTAATATTACTCAATTGGTAAATGTTCAAAATGCCTTAAAAAATTCGGAATTGCAGTTAAGTGGGGTTTTAAATAGTTCCTTAGATGGCATTATGGCTTTTCAGTCGGTGCGAAATGAACAAGGTAAGATTATTGATTTTGAATGGTTATTATGTAATCCTACTGCTTATCAAGTTATAGGTAGGGAAGATTTAATTGGGAAACGACTATTAACAGAACTGCCAGGAAATAAGGAAGAAGGACTATTTGATCTCTATATTAAAGTTGTAGAAACTGGTGAACCTATCCAAAGAGAGTTTTATTATAATCATGATGGAATTGACTGCTGGTTTGAAAACATCGCTGTCAAATTAGGAGATGGTTTTGCTGTTACTTTCCGTAATGTGACAAATAATAAAAAATCAGAACAGGCTTTACAAATTCTTAATAAACAATTAGAAGAACGGATTACAGATTTAGCTCAACGTCATGAAGAAATGCTAATTTTAAGTGAAATTAGCGACTTTCTGCAAGCTTGTTTAACTGTTCAAGAAGCCTGTGAAATTCTGAGTAATTTAGTCCAACCTCTATTTCCTGATTGTAGTGGGGGTTTATTTATTACTAATTCCTCTCGTAACCGGGTGGAAATGTTATCTTCTTGGGGTGGGTCTCTATCATCTATTGTGGATTTTTACCCCAATGAATGCTGGTCTTTAAGACGGGGAAAAATTCATATTTGTAATGCTAAAAAATTTGGTTTACGTTGTCAACATATTCCCAAAGATGTAAAACTTACTAACACTATTTGTATTCCTATGATTGCCCAAGGTGAGACTTTAGGGATGTTCCATATTATGACTAATAACCCCAAAGCCTTATCAGAAACAAAAGAACAAATTGCCCGTGCTTTAGCTGAACAGGTAGGATTGGCTTTAGCTAATCTTAATCTACGAGAAACCCTACACCATCAAAGCATTAGAGATCCTTTAACGGGTTTATTTAATCGTCGTTATTTAGAAGAATTTTTAACTCAAGAAATCGCCCGCGCTCAACGTAAACAACAGCCTATAGGTGTGATCATGTTAGATGTGGATCATTTCAAACGTTTTAATGATACCTATGGTCATGACGCAGGAGATTATGTATTAAAAGCTGTAGGTGGTGTTTTGAAAGAACATATTCGGGGTTCAGATATTGCTTGTCGTTACGGTGGAGAAGAAATGAACGTCATTCTGCCCGAATCTTCTATTGAAGAAACTGCGATGAGAGCAGAAGAAATGAGACAGGCGATCGCCCAACTGTCCCTTTCTCATAATAGACAAACATTAGGTAGCATCACGGTATCTTTAGGAGTTGCTGGTTTTCCCCAACATGGTGCTAGTAGTACGGCATTAATTCAAACTGCTGATGCTGCCCTATATCGTGCTAAAGCTGCTGGACGTAATCAAGTTATAGTTGCACCCTAGAAATTGAGACAGCAGGAGTGCTGGGTGCTGGAGATAAATTCTAGACTTTTTCCCCAAATTAACATTAACCGCCTATCCCAAAGAGACAGGCGGTTTTTTAATGTTGCTTGTTAAACAAAAATTCGGATCAGGTTATCATTACAATGAAGAACCAACTCCGGCGTAGGCTCCATAAAAGAAAATACCTACAACAGTAATTACACCTAAACCTGCGATTGTAGCGACAACCCACAGGGGAATTCTCCCACTTCCAGACACAGTTTTCTCCTCCCTTACAAATAAATCAACAGAATTTAGCGATGAAGTTCCAGTTAGTTAAAGAAGTAACTGGAGAATAGAATCCCTAGAACGAAAATTAATAGCAGTCCCAGGTAAAGAGAAGTACGGTTTAATTCAACCGGTTGTTGATTAGGATTCGGTGATTTTTCCATTACTTACTCCTAGCGTTGAATAAACTGCATTGCGGCGATCGCGCCTAAAAAGAAGACGGTTGGCACACCTAAAGTGTGAACTGCAAGCCATCTGACGGTAAAAATTGGATAGGTAACTGGTTGATTGATGTTATTGCCGCTGGCCATGATTTCAAACTACTTTTGGATAAATGTTTCTACTTGCTTTTTAGCTTCATAACGGTTGCTGACGATTGGCACTTCTTGCCGTACCTGAGTGAAATATTCATTAGGACGGGGTGTGCCAAACGCATCATAAGCTAGTCCAGTGCTGACAAATAGCCAACCAGCCACAAATAAAGCTGGGATGGTGATGCTGTGAATGACCCAGTAACGAATACTGGTAACAATGTCCGAAAATGGACGCTCTCCAGTGGTACCTGACATTTAGATAACTACCTTCGCAAAAACTACTATTGAGTTTATTATCCTACAAAGTTTAGAAAGAGTTACAAGTTGCAACGTTCTTCTCACAAAAGGTTATCATCTCTTAACGCACTTACTTAACTAAGTGGCTTCAGATGAAGAAGCTGTTTCTGCTTCGGGGTTATATTTGAGCAAAACGCCGCGATCGCCAATGATAAAACCCTGTTCAGGATTGAAAAATACTATCTTGTACAAATTAGCGGCCACTTCTTCCACTTCACGGTCTTTTTCCCAAGTTTGACCACCGTCGGTACTGCGTAGCAAGTTACCGCTACCACCACCAATCCAGATTTCATCTGGTGTACGATAGGCCAAATCTAGTAAACCCCAACTAGTAGACAACTCTGGATATTCTACCTCTAACCACTCATCTGGTTTAGCCGGATCATTAAATTGAACTTGACCACCTCTTGCTAACAACCACAACTGGCCATTATCAGCAAAACCCATATTTTCTAAACGTCGGGAACTATTACGGTTATGGGGTTCCCAAGCAGTTTGTCCTGGTTCCCAAACTGAGTAAAAGCTACCTTTAGCGGAAACAGCAATATACTTGCCATCGGGCGATCGCTCTAAGTTACGCACTACACCCACAGCGTTTTCTACTTGTGCTTTCCAGTTTTTACCACCATCTGTGGTTTTATAGATAGCTCCCACATCAGTAGCCATTTCTGCTGTATTTTCACCCAATGCTGTGATCACAATGGGGCTACCAGGCAATTTTTGATTCAAAGGCAAGCTAGACCAAGATTTACCTTCATCAGTAGTATGTAGCAACAAAGAAGGTTCTCCGACTATCCAACCTTCTTTACCTGCAAAGCTTACTGAGTCAAATCGAGATTTTGGATCTTCAACTGCCAATTGTAGGGGTTGCCAAGTATTTCCACCATCATTGGTTTCTAGCAGGGTAGCATTACTACCAACTAAATAACCATGCTTGGGGTTATCAGTAAAAGCAATATCGAACAGTTTCGCGTCTGTTGGCACATTAATAACTTGCCAGGGATTATAGCTAACGGAAGGAACCTTGCTACAACCTATACAGGCTAGGACTACTATGAACGCGGCAAATATTCCTTGCCACCTTTTTACAATTGAACGCATCAGTATTTCTTAGTTATTTCTAAATTTGAATTAAGGGAACAGGGAACTCTTAACAGGGAACAGGTAGAAATCTTTCCTCTCCATCACCCCAACTCCCAAAGGGGATGTTATTGTAAGCCGTAGAGACTGATAAAAAACAAAAAGCCAAGTGCCAAAGCACCGAAAATCAAAATGTTTTTTTGGGTTGGTGTGAGTTTATTTACACCCAACCCGTAAGCTAAGTTTTCTTTGAAACCAGATGCCGTACCCGCAGGACCGATGTTAGCAAAAGCTACCTTCTTAGCGGTACAAACTGGACAACGCCAATTTACAGGTAGTTCTGCAAAAGCCGTTCCAGCAGGGATATCATACTTGCCGTCTCCCTTCTCAGGTTCATAAACATAACCGCAGGAGCGACACTCATAGCGGTCTAACTCCTGAGTGTCAAGAGCTTCTTCAGCTTGTTCGCTCATGGCGCAAGTCCTCCTCAAGAGGAAATCTTAAAGATACGTTAAAAATTATGACATAATTGTTAGACTTTTCTATCACTCCCAAAAACTAATCAAATACACTCAGCGCGTCTGTTTCCCAGATTTCAGAAAACTCTAAAAGATATAATGTAAAAGAAACTCACAGCTTTATTTCCACTATCAGCGGTAGATATCCATTGTGTTTGTCCTCAACGGTTACGAATACCTTCTAGGCTTCTTCCTCCTCTGTAGCCTAGTACCAGCCCTGGCGCTCTCAGCGTCCAAGCTTCTTAGACCTAGTAGCTACAGCCCCGAACGGCGCACAACTTATGAATCCGGCATGGAACCCATTGGCGGAGCCTGGATTCAATTCAACATTCGCTACTATATGTTCGCTTTAGTCTTTGTCGTTTTTGACGTAGAGACTGTTTTTCTGTACCCTTGGGCGGTAGCTTTCCACCGTTTGGGATTGTTGGCGTTTATTGAAGCCTTGATTTTTATTGCGATTCTTGTAATCGCTTTAGTTTACGCATGGCGTAAAGGAGCATTGGAATGGTCTTGAATTCTAATATAACCACCCAGGACAAAGAGCGAATTATTAACCCCATTGAACGTCCTACAGTTACTCAAGAACTGTCAGAAAATGTCATCTTGACTACCGTTGACGACCTTTACAACTGGGCGCGGCTTTCTAGTTTGTGGCCTTTGCTGTTTGGTACAGCTTGCTGCTTTATTGAATTTGCGGCTTTAATTGGTTCTCGTTTTGACTTTGACCGTTTTGGACTAATTCCTCGTTCTAGTCCCCGTCAAGCTGATCTAATTATCACTGCTGGGACAATTACCATGAAGATGGCTCCTCAATTGGTGCGCCTTTATGAACAAATGCCCGAACCCAAGTATGTAATTGCTATGGGTGCTTGTACAATTACAGGCGGGATGTTCAGCGTTGACTCTCCTAGTGCTGTGCGCGGAGTTGATAAGCTGATTCCGGTGGATGTTTATTTACCTGGTTGTCCTCCCCGTCCAGAAGCGATTATTGATGCAATTATTAAGTTGCGGAAGAAAATTGCTAATGATTCGATGCAAGAACGGGGTCAAATCAAGCAAACCCATCGCTACTACAGTACAACTCACAATATGAAGCCAGTTCCGGAAATTTTAACTGGTAAGTATTTACAATCAGAGACTCGCTTCAATCCTCCGAAGGAATTAACAGAAGCAATTGGTATGCCTGTACCGCCGGCATTGCTGACATCCAAAACAAAGGAGGAAGAAAAGCGTGGCTGATGAAGAATCTAAATTAGTTCCTGCTGCGGAAGAGTCCATAGTTCCAGCGGGTCAGGTTTCCCAGTGGTTAACTGAAAATGGCTTTGATCATGAATCTTTAGCGCCAGACGTTAACGGGGTAGAGATTATTAAGGTAGACGCAGATTTCTTGCTTCCTACTGCTACAGCTTTATACGCCTACGGGTTTAATTATCTCCAGTTTCAGGGAGGTATCGACTTGGGTCCAGGACAGGAATTGGTAAGTGTTTATCACTTGGTAAAGGTGAGTGATAATGCTGATAAGCCGGAAGAAGTGCGGGTGAAGGTGTTCTTACCTAGAGAAAATCCCACTGTGCCTTCAGTTTACTGGATTTGGAAGACTGCGGACTGGCAAGAGCGTGAGTCTTACGATATGCTCGGTATTATCTATGAGGGTCATCCTAATCTGAAGCGGATTTTGATGCCGGAAGATTGGGTAGGTTGGCCTTTGCGTAAGGATTACATCTCGCCTGATTTCTATGAGTTGCAAGATGCTTATTAGGTAGTGCTGAGTTTTAATCTGTGATTTACCCCTTTCCGATGGCGGAGAGGGGTATTGTTTTTGGTATTACATCTCAAGGCATTTTTGAATAAACTGAGAAAGATTTTGGTTACTTAAGTATTGACGGGTGAGGAATTGTCAATTCTTTCACCAACTTGTAAGTATGCGCTGTATTCTAACTAGAATTTTAGTGCATGAATAAGTGATCATGAACAAAAAAGCCTCTGAAGTATTAAGCTTTACATTTCATTTAGGCTTACTAAAGTAAAAAAATACGTGTTTATAATGACTCTACTCGTATCCTGGATTGGTATAGATAGTCGTAAAGTTGCATCAATTTATATTGCAGCCGATAGCAGAATAAGTTGGGCAAATTTAGCGAATTTTGATCATGGGAGAAAGGTTTTTGCTTTCAATAAATATCCAGACATTTTGGGATATTGCGGTGATGTTATGTTCCCTTCAATTGTTCTGGGGCAAATTGTAGAGATGGCAGACAATGGATTACTTTTCAAAGAAAATTATAAATGTAAACAGAAGTTCGAGGCAATTAAAGAGAAATTAATCCAAATATTTCATAAATATCCCCATCATATCAACGGAATCACTCAAGATAGCTTACAAATTATACACGCATCCAGAGAATCTGATAATTGCACTAACTTTTTTTGTCACTTAATAGAATGGAAAAGAGATAAAGGATGGTCAGGTAAAAAACTAATTTTTCCAGAAAAATCAGATACACTGGCTATACTTGGTTCTGGTGCAGTCGAGTTTAATAAAAACTATGAGCGGTATATACAAGGACCAAACAAATCAACGAGCCGTAATGTTTTTCACTGCTTCTGTGACACTCTTTTTAATTCAAAGGATATAAATTGTGGAGGTGCGCCTCAATTAGTTGGTATTTACTCTAAGCCTGAATCCACTGCCAAAAAATTCGGCATTATTAAAGATAAGAAAAGATATTTATTTGGCTCTCAAATTGATGACTTAATTAATTTTAATAATATAGAGTGGAGAAACGATTTGTTTGAACTATGTGATGGAAATACTATGAAAAAGTTTGAAAAAGCTCAAAAACAGCCTAATCAATTAAAACGGTACTAATCTACTATTAGCTAGTGACGGTATGACAACCCACTGAATTGAATTGTGAAATTTTTCTGTATATTTGCCATTATATTAAAATTTCAATTATGATATAATGTATGAATATAAGAAATCATACAAAAGCAACTCCCCAGACCCTCACTATTTACTTATACCTCATGAGGGTGCGAGGTGCTGTAGGAAATCGGTACATTTAAACTGTACCGACTTTCCCACTGGGGTTAAATTTATAGTAATACCCAATGTTAAATTATTTCATGAAACCAAGATGTGATTACCTGTATTGCAGGGTGTCTTAATTAATTGTAACGAGACCTCTACTTTTTCAAGCTAACCCTTATATGGCTGTTGAAACAGTAAGCAAACCAAGATGTTGAACAAATGGCAAAAAATCTTTATCGCTGAATAGAAGTGGGTTTTGGCTTTCAATACAAAAAGTGGCGATATTCACATCAGCCGTTTTACGAATCGTGATACCACGCTTTCGGAGAAATCTATAGTTATCCACACTTTTGAGAGCAAGATCAACGCCTAACATCTCAAAAATTGTTAGAGAAGTCAATAATTCTTTTGCTGTTTGATAGTCTCTATCTGAGCGAAATCCTTGCAATACCTCCGTCAAAATGAGATCACCAATGGCAAGAGGTTCTACTCCCAAAAGAGTATCCAGTTTATTAGTTTCTGGGGTTTCCCTACCATTGAAATAGTCTATCCATACACTTGAATCTACAAGAATCATGAATTTGTTCTCATATCTTCAAGGTTGCCTTCCCATTTTAGATTACCGCGATAAGCCTTTATTTTTTCTTGTTGCTTTAGTTTAATCAGTGTTTTAAGTCCAAGTTCTATAACTTCTTGTTTAGTTTTCAGTCCAGTTGCTTTAATAGCATCATCTATCAGTTGTTCATCAATGATGATGTTAGTTGTCATAATTATAATCTGTGGATTTTGATGTTTACATAAAATTATATTGTATTTTTTTAGAAAATGTTACATCAAGTTACAGGATATAAGGCTTAAAAATATCAATGGTGCGTTACCCACAGCATAACGCACCCCACAAATTTAAACTTTACATCTTTCCTTTTGCCATGACTTGTTGCAGATGATGGCGAATTTCGTGTGCTTCATCAATTTCTGATTGACGCAACTTTTCAAACAGTTCTACACAAGGTTGAGAATTTGCTTCTTGGGCATCTTGAATGTAACGTTCATAAGCTTGCACTGCTGCGGCTTTATTATGCAGTACGGTAATAAAATCGTATTCTAAATTACTAATTGGCTCTTGAGTTTTTGTCTTGGTAGTAGTCATTATTTTTTGACCCTTTAAGTGTTTATTGTTTATTTAATTTATACCTACTCTCGAAGTTTGATTCATCTACCTGCAAGTTGACAAAAATATTACCCTCAGACATAAGTCCAGAAGATAGATCCCCAACTTCTTAAAGAAGTCGGGGATCTGGGTATGATATTTATTTCTACCCATTGGCTTATTTACTATGACATAGGCTGGTTTTGCTTACATTGATCTGAATACTGAAATTCCGACTCGTTTTGTCGTTCTCTCCGTCCTTTATCAACAATTGGGCAAAATTTCGTGTTCGCACTCATGCAGTCCATGTGGGGTGTTTTCGCACACACTAATAATAGTCCACCCAAAATGAGCAATAAACCACAAATTGCGGCTGTTTGTACTCCTGAAATTTCTAATGCACCATGAACCACTACTTCCCGCAGTACGGAAACAATTGCAACTTCGACTGCTACACCAACAGAAATACTATGCTCTTGTAAGTAGACCATTAGTAGTCGAAATAACTCTACTAGAATCAACACAAATAGCATTTTGGATGTCAATTCTTTGTAGCCTAGTGACTGTGTGATGGCAATAAATATACCCCACAACTGTATCAACATAACTGCAAATAAGGCTAAACATAGGACAATCACAATTAGGTCTTGGAATGCCTCCATGTTACGAACTATTGTATGGCGATCTAACCAGCGATCGCAAAATAAAAACCTACTCTTGAAGCGTTTTTGCATGACTATCCACATTCCAATGGCAATTTAGACCACACTAGCCGTTTAACCCCTTTTTCTTATTGTTACGTAATATTAATGCTTATGCCTCAGCGTGGTTTGTTATTTAGATTGTTATTTAACTTTTGTGCTTGTATTAACAATTTTTCAGCATTTAGCGCCCATTGTGAATTACCCTGTTTTTGATACAAATTTCTGGCATATTCAAATACTTTCACGGCTTCTGCATATTGCTTTAATTGTATAAAAACTAATCCTGCCCCATAATAAGCATCTGCATAGTTAGAGTTAGCATCGGCTGATTTTCTAAATGCTGCTAATGCTTCGTTAAATTTGCCCTGATTAAACCAAATTGAACCCAAATTATAATGAGCTTCTGCATATCTGGGATTTATGGCTATTGCCTTGCTAAATGCTTGTTGTGCTAATTCAATTTTGCCTTGTTGCAAATAAGAAATGCCTAAATGATAGGCTGGTTCTGGGGAATTCTGACTATATGTTATAGCTTGTTGAAAAGATGCGATCGCACCAGTCCAATCTTTTTGGATTTCTCGCACTAATCCCATGTTATAATGAGCAAAACCCAGCTTTGGATCTAGTTGTAGCGCCCGTTGCAAATAATCAACTGCTAACTGTAAATTATTCCCTTCTAATAACGCAGCACCTAAATTTGCAAAAGCTGGTGCAAATTGTGGATCTGCTTGCGCCGCTTGATAAAATGCGTCTGCTGCTGGTTGTAATTGCCCCGCTTGTCGCAGTGCTAAACCTAAATTATAATGGGCTGCTGCTAATGCGGGATCTAATTGCGTTGCTTGACGAAAAGCAGCGATCGCATCTGGGATTTTTCCCCCTTGAATCGCCTGTAAGCCTTTATTTAACCAGTCTAAAGCAATTTGACGGGGAGTTTGAGCCAGTAAAGGAAGGTGAGGATATGGGGAGATGGGAAGATGGGGAGAAGAGGAAATTACTGGACTAATATTTACACCTAGTAGCAGTAAAGTCACAATTCCAATTAGAGGATATTTTTTTAAGGATAATGTCATAAATTTGCTAGATAATAACATCTTGAGTGACTTTTTCTAGTTGAAAAATGTTGTCACAATCTTATTTCTTTACAAAAATTTTAGATTTGGAATATAAGTTCGTGTTGCTTAATATTACTTAAAGTAAATCTTACGATAAACTACGTTTTTTTTAAACCGAGATTAAAGGATGGATAATAAAAAATTAAAGCCAGCAGGAATAATTCTCCTGACCAAGATAATGAATTACTCCTGAAAAATACAGAATGCGGTTGAGGGAATCACCGTAAAGGAGGGTTTATGAACGAAAAAGTAAAATCCGGTTCGCGGAATGTGGCAATTGTTGGACCATATTTAAGTGGAAAAACCACATTACTAGAAAGTTTGTTATTTGTCAGCGGGGCAATTTCTCGCAAAGGTAACGTTAAAGATGGTAACACAGTCGGAGATAGCGCCAATGAAGCACGCGATCGCCGTATGAGTGTAGAAATATCCGCAGCTTGTACCGAATATGAAAATACACGCTTCACCTTTATAGATTGTCCCGGTTCGGTAGAATTTGCTCAAGAAACATACAATGCTTTAATGGGAATCGATGCAGCAATTGTCGTTTGCGAACCGATCCGTGATAGAGTTCTCACCCTAGCGCCATTATTTAAATTTCTCGATGATTGGGAAATTCCCCACATCATTTTTGTGAATAAAATGGACAGGGCAAATATTCATGTTTTAGAAACATTAAAAGCCCTGAAAGCTGTTTCCAGTCGTCCTTTAGTGCTTCACCAATACCCCATCATGCAAGGGGAAGAACTAACAGGATTTATTGATATGGTGAGTGAGGAAGCTTATCAATATCATGCTGGTGCTGCTGCTGATTCTATACCATTTCCTGAAGAATTAAAAGCAGAAGAACATCAAGCCAGAGCAGAAATGTTAGAAGCTTTGGCAAATTTTGACGACCATTTACTCGAAGAACTTTTAGAAGATATCGAACCGCCTCAAGACGAAATTCTCAAAGATTTAAAATTAGAATTAGGTGCAGATTTAGTTGTACCTGTTTTCTTTGGTGTTGCGGAACAAGATTATGGTGTTAGACCTTTATTAGAAGCAATGTTAAGGGAAGCACCAGCACCAGAAACAACAATGGAACGACGTTTAGGAAAAATCAGTGATACTCCTTTAGCGCAAGTTCTTAAAACCTTCTATACTCCCCAAGGTGGCAAACTTTCTTTAGTGAGAGTATGGCAAGGAACATTAACAGATGGTATTGTTTTAAATGGCGTTCGTGCTGGGGGTATTTACCGTTTGATGGGACAACAACAACAGCAAATTAATCAAGCTGTAGCTGGAGAAATTGTGGCTTTAAGTCGCTTGGAAGGAATTAAAACTGGGGATACAATCTCTACAAATTCCCATTTGCAAGAATTACCAAAAGCGGAAAACTTAGAACCAGTTTTTGCTTTAGCAATTACACCAGAAAAACGCAATGATGAAGTAAAACTTAGTGCTGCTATTACTAAGTTATTAGAAGAAGATTCTTCTTTAGCTTGGGAACAACACGGTGATACTCATGAAGTGATTTTGTGGGGACAAGGGGAAATACATTTGCAAGTTGCGTTAGATAGACTGCGACGCAAATATAATTTACCAATGTCTACTCATCTTCCTCAAGTTCCTTATAAAGAAACCATTCGCAAACCTGTCAACTCAGTTCATGGACGTTATAAACACCAAAGCGGTGGACATGGACAATTTGGGGATGTGTTCTTGGATATTCAACCTTTACCAAGAGGGGAAGGTTTTAATTTCAATGAAAAGATTGTTGGTGGTGTTGTTCCCAGACAATACATTCCTGGGGTAGAAATGGGTGTGCGGGAATTTCTCACACATGGTCCGTTAGGTTTCCCCATGGTTGATGTTGCGGTGACATTAACCAATGGTTCTTATCATTCCGTTGATAGTTCGGAACAAGCTTTTAAACAAGCTGCACGTCTAGCAATGCAAACGGGTGTACCCCAAGCGCAACCTACCCTGTTAGAACCGATTTTAAAGGTAGATGTGAATACTCCCAGTGAGTTTACTTCTAAAGTTTTGCAGCTTTTGAGTGGTAGACGGGGGCAGATTTTAGGTTATGAAGGTAGACAAGATTGGCAAGGTTGGGATAAGGTTTCTGCATATTTACCTCAAGCAGAAATGCAGGATTTTATTGTAGAATTGCGATCGCTTACTCTTGGTGTTGGTTCTTTCCATTGGGAACAAGACCATCTGCAAGAAGTACCAGAAAAGCTGGCTGAACGCATTCTAGTTACTAATGGTAATGGTGGTAACGGTAAGTAGTGAAATCTCGTTCCCAGTCTCTGACTGGGAATGCTATCTGGAAGGTTCTACCTTCCTTTCTTTTGTCTCACGCAGAGACGCAGAGGCGCAGAGAGGGGGAAGGCAAAAAATTAAGATTGTTCTGGTAAATAATCTTGATTTAAACTTTCTTCTGTCGTAAACGGAGAATCTACAGGAAAAGTATCAAGTGATAAACCTGTTTCTAATGATGCTTGTTTTCTCGCATCTTGATAAGATTCTTTAAATACGTCACAGAAGTATTTTTTTAAACTTGGACTTTCGGTTAATTCTTCTTTCAATCTGCGTCTATGTTCAAATATAGTAGATAACCAACTATTACTGCATTTATCTGGTTGATATAGTTGATATTTATATTTGAGAAGGTGCATTAATAACACTAATAAATTACTTTTTAATGCTCTTTTTTCACTTCTACCCATGCTTTCGATTTCTTCAATCAAATTAGTTAAGTCAATTTCTGCAAAGTTACCATTTTTTAATAGTTTTGCTGTAGTTTCTATCCACAGATAAAAGTCTTCATTATAAAGATTTGAGTTAGTAACGGCTGTTGGTTGAGTTGCTGTCATTTTATTTCAACCTCCTCAAATAAATTATGATATTTTTCGGTAGCGTCTTTGAGATAATTATAGAATAATTCCATTCACCAATACAAAAATAACCCCAATTTAAATTAATTACCTAATGATGACCAAACCTTAAATTCATGATTATACTTGTATGTTAAGTATATACAACATCTTAACAACACAGGAAAATCATAATGGGCTTTATATTCTCCCTCCTCACAAGTCTCATAGCTAGTCTCATATATCTCCAAAGCAGCAAAATCACCAGCACCAAGACTCAAATTGCAGTACGCGGAATTACCATATTAATTGGTAGTATTGCCTTATTAGCTTCTATTTCCAGATTGTTGGTGATAGTCCCACCAGGAAATGTGGGTGTTATCAACCTATTTGGTAACGTTTCCGACAATACCCTAGATTCAGGTGTTCACTTAGTTAACCCCTTTGCCAAAGTGTTGAATTTTTCTACTCGTCTGAAAGATATTAAGGAAAACATAGACACAACATCTCAAGAAGGTTTGAGTTTAAATCTTGATGTCAGTCTTCAATATAGACTTGACCCCCAGAAAGCAGCGATAGTATATAAAACAATTGGAACTGATGAAAAAGAATTGATTATTTCCAGATTTCGTTCTACAGTCCGCGCTATTACAGCCAACTATCCAGCTAGTGCAGTTTACTCCACAAAACGTCAAGAAATAGTCCAAAAAATTGACCAACAACTCACCCAGGATATACCAAAATTAGGCTTTATTGTTGACCAAGCACTTTTGAGAAATGTGAAAATGCCGGATAGTCTACAGACAGCAATTCAGCAAAAGCTCAAAGCTGAACAAGAAAATGAGCAAATGAAATTTGTGTTAGAAAAAGAGCGTCAAGAAGCTGAAAGAAAGAAAATTGAAGCTAAAGGTATAGCTGACTCTCAAAAAATTATCTCTGGTGGACTCACTAACCAAATTCTGCAATTACGTGCCATTGAAGCTACAGAAAAACTTGCTCAATCTAATAATTCTAAAGTTGTAGTTATCGGTTCTGAAAAAGGGGGAACACCGATTTTAATTCAGTCAGAAACAGGAACATCAAAACCATAAAATATTTTTACAATCTGTTTACACCTCACACAAAAGCAATAACATAAAAATTATTTCTTCTGGATGTTCAACATGAAATGAGCTTCTAATTTTAGTTTTATGAATTCCGCGTACAAGATGCTTGTATTCAAGTTATTTGGTAAAAATTACCTAATTACGTAAAGATGTTTGATGTGAAACGTGCGTAGGGACTCAATTAGATCAAAAATATTGGACAATTCTGTATTTATTAGTGTTTCATACGGAGGTTAATTAAAGAGATGGTGCGGTTTATTTTCACTGGGATTTTGGTATTATTAACAGCCTGTAGTAGTATTGCATTGCTACCGACTTATGAATTAGTAGAACAAGCGATCGCTATTCAGCTAGAACAAACCCAACAGGAACTTAAGCAAAAGCTAGATTTAGACTTTCAGAACTTCGACATTACGCGAGTATCAATTACTCAACAACAACCTTTAACCATTGAAAATCTACCCGCTTATCGTGTACAGGGAACTTATGATTTAACTGTTAAATTACCAAAAAAACAAATCACTCAACCACAAAAACCCTTTGAAATTTATTTGCAAATTCAACGAGAAGGTAAAAGTTGGCGTTTGCTACTACCCGAAAAAATTAGTAACAATACTCCATCAATTTGGCATAGTTATTTGATTCTTTAGGGGATGCAGATCCCCGACTTCTAACATTAATTCATCATATCTTGAATGATTATTAAAGAAGTCGGGTATCTAGTAATTCTAGTGTTGACTTTTGATTTGAGATTTGTTATACTGAAATTAATAAGGAAGAACTAGCTTGTAATAATTTTAATTTTGATAAACTCTGCCTTTCCAAGCACCTCCCCTTCCTTGCCAATGACGCTTAGCAGAATCTAAAGTCATCAAAGTATAGAAAACGGCAATTATGGGTAAACAAAATGCTATCCAAAAGGGCGATTTATAAAAGCGAATGATGGGGAAATATGCTAATGTCATTAATAGCCACGTGAATAAACCGATGAGAGTAATTGGCAAATTTCCCATCACTAAACCTAAGATAATTCCTAATGGTGGCAGCATATAAACTAAAATCATTCCTAACACACTTCCTGCTAACAACAAAGGAGAATAATTCAGT
Organism: Anabaena sphaerica FACHB-251; assembly: GCF_014696825.1. Lineage (NCBI taxonomy): Bacteria > Bacillati > Cyanobacteriota > Cyanophyceae > Nostocales > Nostocaceae > Anabaena > Anabaena sphaerica. The sequence continues at coordinate 155,842 of NZ_JACJQU010000008.1, forward strand.
TGTGTGTAGGCGCTACGGGCTACCATATTCCAGATAGTTTCTAGGGAATCATAAGGACGTAAACTATAAGTTAAAGCACTCAATCCTAACCAAATTTTTCCTTGATTGGATTTCACGGCTTTGGCTAAAGAACAATCATCAATTAAAGCTTGACGGATAACTTGTAGCCCACCAATTTTATGTAGGGTTTCTGTGCGAATTAAAATACAACCACCAGCAGCAGCAGCAGTAGATTTTTTCGGGTTATTTGCCCAGCGAAACGGGTAGATTTTTTGAAAGAAAAAGACAAAAGCAGGTATTAATAATTGTTCCCAAAAACTTTGACACCGCAGCTTGACCATGATAGATACTAAATCTAAATTCTCTGTTTCTGCTTTGGTAACTAATCGGCGCAAATTGCTGATATCATGTTCTATATCTGCATCAGTTAGTAAAAAATAATCTGGTAATTTTAGAGACGTTTCATCAAACTTCTCTACAGCAGCTTTTACACCTTGTTCCATTGCCCAAAGTTTACCAGTCCAACCAACTGGTAAATCTGCACTAGAGACAATATGTAGTTGTTCGAGTTTATCAACTGCGTAAGCTACTCCTTGGGCAAAATTTGCTGTACCATCTGTACTTTGATCATCCACTAAAAACACATTGAAATTACCAGGATAGTCTTGGAGAAGAAGCGATCGCAAACTAATAGGGATGACATCAGCTTCATTCCGCGCTGGAACTACCACACACACCGTAGGTAATTTTTTAGAGATTTTGTATACAACGTCTTTACTGGTTTCTAACTGCTGATCTACACGCCAAAACTGTCCCCAAAACAAGAGTAAAAATAACCAAATTGCTAAAGATAAAAGCATCAAACCCGATAAAATTTCTACCATAACTCTTGCAAATTCTCAGTAATTCAGACAGAATACATTGTTTGTTGATTTTGGGAAAGAATGTTAAGTAACTCTACCCAGATCCCCGACTTCTTCAAGAAGTCGGGGATCTATATCCTGAATGTTTTATGTTTAACTATGTTGACCTACTATTTGGTGCTGAGGTAAGGATTTAATGCAAACACAAGACAGGGTGAAAGTCAAGCAAGTTACAGAAGCAATCGCAGCTAGTCAAAAACATCTGCTATCAATTCAACAACCAGATGGTTACTGGTGGGCAGAATTAGAATCAAATGTTACCATTACTGCTGAAGCTGTACTGCTACATAAAATTTGGGGAACAGATAAAACTCGACCTTTACATAAAGTTGAAACATATCTGCGATCGCAACAACGAGAACATGGAGGATGGGAACTATTTTATGGTGATGGTGGAGAACTCAGCACAACAGTAGAAGCTTACATGGCCTTGAGGTTGTTAGGTGTACCCGCAACAGATCCAGCACTAATAAAAGCTAAATCTTTAATTCTTCAAAAAGGTGGAATTAGCAAAACCCGCATTTTCACTAAATTACATTTAGCCTTAATAGGTTGCTACAATTGGCGCGGACTTCCATCTCTTCCACCTTGGGTAATGCTGCTACCCGATAATTTCCCCTTCAACATTTATGAACTTTCTAGCTGGGCGCGTTCTAGCACAGTGCCATTATTAATAGTCTTTGATCGCAAACCAGTTTTTGAAATTGATAACCCCATTAATTTAGATGAATTATATGCAGAAGGTGTGAATAATGTCAAATGGGAATTACCGAAAAATGGTGATTGGTCAGATATATTCAACATCTTAGATGATGGATTTAAATTAGCAGAAAGTTTCAACTTTGTACCTTTTAGAAATGAAGGAATCAAAGCCGCAGAAAAATGGATTTTAGAACGTCAAGAAGCAACTGGAGATTGGGGGGGAATTATTCCCGCCATGTTAAATTCTCTGTTAGCTTTAAAATGCCTAGATTACGACGCTAACGACCCAATTATATATAGAGGTTTAAAAGCAGTTGATAATTTCGCCATTGAAACAGAAAATAATTACTGTGTTCAACCTTGTGTATCTCCTGTGTGGGATACAGCATGGGCAATTCGTGCCTTAATTGATTCAGGTTTTCCAGCATATCATCCAGCAATTGTCAAAGCTGGAGAATGGTTAATAGATAAACAAATACTTAATTATGGTGATTGGAACGTAAAAAATAAACAAGGAAAACCCGGAGCTTGGGCGTTTGAATTTGACAACCGCTTTTATCCAGATGTGGATGATTCTGCTGTAGTTGTCATGGCTTTACATCAAACAAAATTACCCAATGAAGCCCTGAAAAAACAAGCTATGAATCGGGCTTTAAATTGGATAGCATCAATGCAGTGTAAACCCGGAGGTTGGGCAGCTTTTGATATTGATAATGATCAAGAGTGGCTGAATTCTGTACCCTATGGCGATTTAAAAGCCATGATTGATCCAAATACAGCCGATGTCACCGCTAGAGTAATAGAAATGTTGGGGGCTTGTAACTTATCAATTCAACCAGATAAGTTAGAAAAATCCCTTGATTATCTTATCAATGAACAAGAAAATGAAGGTTGTTGGTTTGGACGTTGGGGGGTAAATTACATTTATGGTACAAGTGGCGTTTTATCAGCTTTAGCATTAATAAATCCTCAAAAATATCGCCCTAATATAGAACAAGGTGCAGCTTGGTTAGTCAAAGTTCAAAACTCTGATGGTGGTTGGGGAGAAACTTGTTTTAGTTACAATGATCCTAGTTTGAAAGGTAAGGGAGACAGCACTGCATCTCAAACAGCTTGGGCTTTAATTGGGTTAATAGCAGCAGGTGAAGCAACAGGAAAAATGCCTTTTGATAGTATTGAAAAAGGGGTTAATTACTTGTTAGAAACTCAACAAGCAGATGGTACTTGGGATGAGTCATATTTTACAGGAACAGGTTTTCCTTGTCATTTTTATCTCAAGTATCACCTCTATCAACAGTATTTTCCTTTAATGGCGCTGGGAAGATATCACAGGATTAAAAAATAGGGAATAAAATATCCTCGACTTCTTGGAGAAGTTGGGGATGTCAGCTTTAATTGTCAGAATCAGGATTTACAGGATTAAAGGATTAACAGGATGTAACCCACATTCCGCACTTCAAAAAGTAACACAATTAAACTACATTGACAGTCGATTAAAACTTATGGTTTTAGCAATCAATTATCAATGGAAAACACGGCTGTTCAAAGGTAAGGAAGCCAGTATCTTAAAACAGCAACTATCCACTACTGTTGATAAGTATGTACCCAAATACAAAGAAGCTGATGCTATGGTTGAATCCCCTAGAATCACTGTTGGCTAACGCCACGCTTCGCTATCAAACTCTTTCGGTGGCGTGTCTTGTTGTTTTTGTTTGCGATACATTTTGATGCACCTTGATGCAAGGGTTTTTACCTATTTTACCCTTTTTTCTTGCACTTTGTTTCTCTTTTCTGACCCTCAAACTCTTGATTTATCTAGGTTTTGCCTTTATTCAGCAAACCCTATGTAAATTTGTTAACTAGTACAAGTTCACCATTGGTAGAAAACTGGTAGACTATATTTTCTAACCAATACAAACGCACCAGTTACAGATTATTTCATCAAGTAACATTTACATTTGGTACAAAATTGGTACAAAGTTAGTCAAGAGAGTTTGTTGCTTTATACCAATTGAACCTGGAGAACCTTATAGGGTAAGAGTTTTACCTTAAGGCGACAGGCGGATTTGAACCGCCGGATGGAGGTTTTGCAGACCTCTGCCTTACCACTTGGCTATGTCGCCGCACTCACAATTACTCATATTATCACCTTTTTTCTTGAATTGCATCCCTCTGGAAAAAATTTTTTGGTGATTGGTGATTGGGGACTGGGGACTGGGAACGGAAGTTATTAATTTTGACTTTTGACTTTTGACTTTTGACTTGATACCTCCCCTATTCCCTATTCCCTGTTCCCTCTCTAAGATAACTTCACTTCATCGGCAAAGTTACCCCAGCGGACAAAGTGAAATGGACCTGCAACAGAACCCCAAAGATGCTCATCCGTGTCTGGATCTCGTCCTTTGTCCCAGCTGATAAATTTCTCGCCATCAATTTCAAATTTACTATCTAAGTAGGTTCTTTGTCCTTTGCGAACGACGATACAGCCTTTACCTGGTTCAACGTGGCCTCTAAAGCAGTTACCTGTCCACTCGACAATCATGTTACAACCGCAAAGTTTTTCCAGGCGATCGCTCGTTAACTTCTGCAAACGAACTAAATCACGAGATGCACCAAAAAAGTCTTTTTCGTCTTTGACAGTATAGTTTTCAATCAGGATATTCTCACCCTCTATTACCAAATTTAATACTCTCAGCCGATAAGGGTCATTGAGCATATAGTCATAAGCTTGTTCTACAAACAAACTCACTCCGGATAAAAAGGAGTAAGGCAGAGGACGCATACATACACGAATATGGGCGTAAAAAGCTGGATTCTCAAACACTTGGGCTTGATTGCTAAAATCAGCGGCCATCCAACGGGCTAAGGTGGCAATATCAGTAGAATGAGTCATGACAATTTTGGATTAATGCTATTAACCAAAGCGTCCAGCAACATAATCACGGGTGCGCTCATCTAATGGGTTACGAAAGATTTGACCTGTAGCCCCAAATTCTACCATCTGCCCGATGCGACTTTCATCAGTGCTAAAGAAAGCTGTAAAATCAGAAACACGGGTTGCTTGCTGCATATTGTGAGTAACAATAGCAATAGTTAACTCCGAGCGCAAGCGGTGGATGAGTTCTTCAACTTTCAGAGTAGCAATAGGATCTAAGGCTGAACAAGGTTCATCCATCAATAAAACTTTTGGTTTTACTGCCAAAGCACGAGCAATACACAGACGCTGCTGCTGTCCACCCGAAAGCCCTAAAGCGGATGTGTTGAGTTTATCTTTGACTTCATCCCAAAGTGCTGCACCTTTGAGAGCAGATTCAACAATTTCATCTAATTGAAATTTTGGACATCTACCAGAAATTCTCACACCATAAGCAACATTTTCGTAGATACTCATGGGGAAAGGATTTGGCTTTTGAAATACCATGCCAATTTCTCGACGCAGACGATTGATATTAACGCGGGGGGCATAAATATTTTGCCCAAAAAATTCTATAATCCCATCAACTTTTACTTTCCCTTCTAATTCACTAATGCGATTTAAGGTTTTAATGAAGGTGGATTTTCCGCAACCACTAGGACCAATTAGTGCAGTGACTTGATTCTTATAAATATCTAATGATATGCCTTCGATAGCTTTAAAATTTCCATAGTAGAAACTGAGGTTTTTGACTTTGATGGCTGGAACTAGGTTACTCATATAGCAATCCGATTTGATTTGTGTTTGCGTAGCGTGGCGTTAGCCATATTTATTCGTTGAGGCAAGGAATAGGGAAGAAAGAGGTGACAATAAATGGCAATATTTGTCTATGGATTGGGCGAAGTTTTACAATACTTGGATGTCGAATCAAACTTTACTGAAACTTAGTTTTGCGACTTAGTAAGCGAGAGAGCAGACTAAAAAACAATACTAAACTCAGCAGAATGATAGAAGTAGTCCAAACTAATTTGTTAATTTCTGGATCAGGACTGTTGTATAGGTTAAAAATTAATACAGGCAAAGATGCTGTGGGACTCATTAAACCATCTGACCAGTTTTGACTAAATAAAGCCGTAAAAAGTAGTGGTGCTGTTTCACCTGCGGCGCGGGCGATCGCTAGAGAAACACCAGTAGTAATACCTGGAGTTGCGGCTGTAACAACAATCCGAAACGTAGTTTGGAAGCGAGTTCCACCCAAAGCGGCTGAAGCAAGACGCTGGTGAGTAGGAATAAGTTTTAATGCTTCCTCTGTAGTTAGTACAATTACTGGCAACATAATCACAGATAAAGCAAAACCACCAGCAAAGGCGCTAAATTGTTTAGTAATTAAAACAACTACTCCATAAGCAAACATACCAACGACAATTGAAGGCACACCTGTGAGGATAGAGTTGAGGAAACGCACAAAATTAGTAATTTTGTTAGTTTTGCCAAATTCTGCCAAAAATATTCCCGTCATTATCCCTACAGGAATACTCAGAAATGCACCAATACCTACCATGAGAATAGTACCAAGGATGGCATTAGCAAAGCCATTTTCAATCAACGGACGGTATAACATTTCTGGTTTAAAGCCAGAAAGTCCTCGTGATAGTATTTCCCACAAAATTGATCCTAATGGCAAGAATGCTAACAAACTCAAGATGAATGATAAACCATTCATTGCATAGGTAAACAAACGCCTCTGAGTTGGTAGAGGATCAAGTAATTGTTCTGAAAAAGATTCATCTATTTCTGGATTTATATAGTTACTCATTTCAATTTCGGATTGAGAATTTAAGATTGCTAATTATCAGTAAAAAACAAAATTTTCGGTTATGAATTTTTCTTGCCAACCCATTGAACTAATAGCACAGCGCCAATATTAACAGCTAGAGTTAAAACGAACAAAATTAAACCTAAATAACTTAATGAGCCAATATGCAATCCTGGTTCAGCTTCAGCAAATTCATTGGCTAAAACAGCAGGAATTGTATAAGCTGGATCAAGTAAAGATAGGCTAATTTGAGCAGAGTTACCAATCACCATTGTCACTGCCATTGTTTCACCAAAGGCGCGGCCTAACGCTAACATGGCCGCACTCACCATTCCTGAAAATCCTGCTGGTAATAAGACGCGAAAAATTGTTTCCCAACGAGTTCCACCTAAAGCCATAGATGCGCTACGTAATTCTTTAGGAACAACCATCAATACATCACGAGAAATTGCAGCCATTGTTGGCAAAATCATGATCGAGAGAATAATTCCCGCAGTGAAAATATTATTTCCTGCTGGGTCTTGGGTATTAAATAACGGGATAAATTTAAAAGTGCTGCCTAACCATTTCTCTAATGGTTCTATAATGGGAATAAACACAAAGATTCCCCATAAACCGATAATCACACTGGGGATAGCAGCAATTAATTCAACTACAAAAGCAATAGCATTTCTGACTACTAATGGTAAAAAGTCTTCACTCGTTACCAAGGCTACTGATATACCTATCGGCACAGTTAAGAGAATAGCGATCGCACTACTTACTAAAGTACCATAAATATAAGGTAATGCCCCAAATAGTTGATTACCTGTATCCCAATCTTGACTCCAGAGAAACTTTAATCCAAATTTGAAAACTGCTGGTTGAGCTTCCTTAAAAATTACCCAAGTCATGAGAAATAATATCGCCACAGTCATGGCAGCAAACATATAAACTAGAATTGTAAATCCCTGGTCAAATCGGAAGTTGAGTCCACCAGTAACGGTCAAATTGATATTTTCATCACTGACATTGAAGTGAGGTGATGGATTATTATCATTAGGTTCAAATGATTTATTCATATTTATTTAATGAAAACAAGCAGACTATTTTTTTAAAATAGAGTGGGTCATCCCCACCCTACTCAAATAAATTTCAGAAAATGTGAAAAATTATTTGACAGTGCTGTTCACTGTCTGTAAAACACGATTGACAACATCACTAGGAATTTTGGTGTAATTGAGGTCATCATTATATTGTTGACCATCTTTGAGTACCCAATTAATCCATTGTTTCACCGCGTTAGCTTTGGATGGATTAGCATACTGTTTATAAACCATCATCCAAGTCAGTCCAACAATAGGATAACCCTGTCCTGGATCTCCGACAAATACACGATAGTTATCTGGAAAAGTTACAGTTGATAAAGCTGCGTTTGCAGATGCTAAAGAAGGAGCGACAAATTCTCCCTTTTTATTTTGTAATTCTGCTGATTTTAGTTTGTTTTTAGTAGCGTAGTCATATTCAACATAACCGATAGAACCAGGAGTGCGAGCGACTAAAGCAGCTACACCAGGATTACCTTTACCTTTGAGGACGTTTTTTAAACTCCAATTAGGAGCAGTATTAGCGCCAATTCTACCTTTGAAATAACCACTGATAGCACTCAAGTGATTGGTAAAAATGAAAGTTGTACCACTACCATCAGCACGAACTACAAATTTAATTGGTTGATTTGGTAAGTTTACACCTGGATTATCCGCTTTAATTTGTGCATCATTCCAGTTTGTGATTTGTCCAGAAAAAATTGCTGGTAGAGTTTTGCGAGACAATCTAAGTTTGCTAACGCCTGGTAAATTGTAAACTACAGAAACAGCACCACCAGCGGTAGGTACTAATATGACTCCATTTTTAACTTTAGCTATTTCATCATCTTTCATGGCTGCATCACTACCACCAAAATCCACAGTTCCAGCGATAGTTTGACGAATACCACCACCACTACCGATCGCTTGGTAGTTAACTTTTAAGTCGGGATATTTTTTCTTAACTTCACGCGCATAACGTTCATAAAGGGGAGCCGGAAAAGTTGCTCCTGCACCGTTGATAGTTTCAGCTTTTGTGGTTGCTGTCAAAACAGGGCTAAATGCTACAGCCGCAGTTACGACCGAAGTAGTAACTACACGCTTCAAAATGGTTGTTGAAAAAGTCATACTACCTCGTGTTTAAGGAATATTTTCCTGACGGAATTACTGCCTTAAATAAGGTTGATACTTAGTGATTAACTGAAAATTAATACAAGTTAAAGAATAAGTTAAACTATGTTTAAATTTATGCCTTAAGGAATAGTGATTTTATTTATTGGTTGATGTTAATAGCGCAGAGTTAAGGAATTTCATGATTAGCGATCGCGTAAAATGCACTTACTTGAACAAGGCGATCGCCAAAATTTGAATGTCTAAATAGTAATTTAATATGAGCTTATATACAAATATAACGCAAATAGACTAGTTATGGGGAGAAAGTGAGGTATAAATAATCCCAGCAGGGTCATATTAGCAGACTGCCTGCTAGGAATGTAGTGTATAATATCGCCATGTTTGAGCGGATTAGCGTTTATTTTAAATAATGCCTATCCCTACTTACAATAACTATTTATAGGATAAAAATTGGTTAAGAACAATCATATAATAGGTTAAAATGCTGTTAAAGCTCTTTTCCCGATCCTTTCCCCAAACTTGCAAAATTACCAGGTTGAAAATATAAATCCCGGTTTGTGGTTCGTTGATTCTTATATTTTAGTAATCTAAATTAATGGTAAAGTTTCAAGGCTTCCCGACGGAGGCATTGATTACGGCCAAAACAATCTGGATATTCAAACATTTAAAGGTATGGCGCTCATAGTTCAGAAATACGGTGGTACATCTGTTGGTTCAGTGGAACGGATTCAATCGGTTGCACAGCGAGTTTACAAAACTGTACAAGCCGGAAATTCCGTTGTAGTAGTAGTTTCCGCGATGGGGAAAACCACCGATGGACTGGTTAAACTAGCTAATGAAATCTCTAAAAGTCCTAACCGTCGGGAAATGGATATGCTGCTTTCCACAGGGGAGCAAGTCACCATTGCTTTACTGAGTATGGCATTGCAGGAAATCGGACAAGCCGCCATTTCTATGACTGGCGCTCAAGTAGGAATTGTTACCGAAGCTGAACACACCCGCGCTCGGATTTTGCATATTGAAACTGAGCGTTTGATGGGGCAGATTAACGCAGGTAAAGTGGTTGTGGTCGCTGGTTTTCAAGGTATTTCTAGCACCAGAGGCATGGAAATTACCACTTTGGGACGCGGTGGTTCTGACACTTCCGCAGTGGCTTTAGCCGCAGCTTTGGGGGCAAATTTCTGTGAAATTTATACAGATGTGCCAGGGATTTTAACTACAGATCCGCGCCTTGTACCTGAAGCCCAGTTAATGACAGAAATCACCTGTGATGAAATGCTGGAATTAGCCAGTTTAGGTGCGAAAGTATTACATCCCCGTGCGGTGGAAATTGCCAGAAATTATGGTGTTCCTTTGGTGGTACGCTCAAGTTGGACGGATCAGCCTGGTACTTGGGTAACAACTTCTAGAACTCAAGAAAGATCGCTCGTTAATTTAGAATTAGCTCGTCCTGTTGATGCGGTAGAATTTGACATAGACCAGACCAAGATATCTTTATTGCGTGTACCAGATAAACCAGGGGTAGCAGCGCGGTTGTTTGGGGAGATTTCCCGGCAAAATGTCGATGTGGATTTGATTATTCAGTCAATTCATGAAGGTAATACTAATGATATTGCTTTTACGGTAAATACACTAATATTAAAACGAGCCGAAGCTGTTGCGTCCGCTATAGCTCCAGCTTTGAGAAATCAACCCAACTCAGATGAAGCTGAGGTGTTAGTAGAAACTAATACAGCAAAAGTGAGTATTGCGGGTGCGGGAATGATTGGCCGTCCTGGTGTGGCTGCTAAAATGTTTAGCACTTTAGCAGAGGCTAAAGTCAATATTCAAATGATTTCTACTAGTGAAGTCAAGGTGAGTTGTTTGGTAGATGCTGCTGATTGCGATCGCGCTATAGTTGCCCTATGTAATGCTTTTGAAATTACTGCTTCCCCTGCTGCGCTGCCATCTCCTGCTCCCGAATCTCCCGCAGTGCGTGGTGTCGCTTTAGACATGAATCAAGCTCGTTTGGCAATTCGTCAAGTTCCAGATAAACCAGGGATGGCAGCAAAATTGTTTGGATTGTTGGCAGAATATAACATCAGCGTAGACATGATTATTCAATCTCAACGCTGTCGGGTGGTTGATGGTGTAGCGCGTCGAGATATTGCTTTTACTGTAGCGAGAATGGATGCAGAAAACGCCCAACAAAAATTAACCCAAGTGGCGGATGAGTTAGGATGGGGTGAGGTAGTTTTGGATAGTGCGATCGCTAAAGTGAGTATAGTTGGTTCTGGCATGGTGGGACAACCAGGTATTGCAGCGAAAATGTTTACAGCTTTAGCCGCAAATAAAATTAACATCCAAATGATTGCAACTTCAGAAATTAAAATTAGCTGTGTTGTTGCACAAGATGAAGGTGTAAAAGCTTTGCAAGTTATTCATGCGGCTTTTGGTTTAGCTGGGAGTGAAAAATTTGTAGTCCCTGCATAAGATTGGGTTATTTAACAATAAAAAAAGATCCCCGCTTTATTTAATAAAGCGGGGATCTGATAGTTGTATAGTTACTGTTTGCAATTAATTTTCTAATACCAAATTAATATGAAGCTGCATAGAAAAAATTCAATAATAATTGACCGCAGATAAACACAGATAAAAATGGATCAATCAATAGACCTCTCCGGAAATATGGTAGAGACGTTCCGCCGGAACGTCTCTACAAGGGTTTCAAACCACGCACATTTAATTACCACCAGATGTCTAATGAATTTCAGGATTCTGTGCAGCCTCACATAAAATTGGAATAAGTCTATAGACATATATATTTAATATGCCTTTGGATGGAAGATATTAATCCTAAAAATATGTAACCTAGATGAAGGAAATCGGTTTGATTTCTAAAACTTATACTATTTATTTATGAAATGAAGATGCGCTTTATTCCTGGATGTAGAGAATTTATCTAACTTCTCTACATAATTTATTTGGCACAACCTCACATAAAATTGGAATAAAAACTAAATTTTTAGAATTTAATTCTTTGGATTTTTAAGGTTGAAAAAATAAAAATATAGATTATCACAGTCATCAATCATGAATGGATTAAAAGGCAAAAATACCCTCATCACCGGCGCAAGTTCAGGTATCGGACAAGCGATTGCTGTTCGTCTAGCACAAGAAGGTTGTAACATTGCCATTAATTACCGCAAAAGTCCTGCCGGTGCGGAAGATACAGAAGAAATGGCTTTGCAAAAAGCTTGTGCAGATATCGAAAATTGCGGTGTTAAATCGCTGCTAGTCCAGGGTGATGTTTCTCAGGAAGAAGATATTACCCAGATGGTTAATACTGTGATTGAAAAATTTGGCAGTCTTGATATTTTGATTAATAATGCCGGTATTCAAATTGAATCTCCATCCCACGAAGTCAAAACGGAAGACTTTGACCGTGTGATTGGGGTAAATTTGCGGGGTGCTTATTTATGTGCGCGGGAAACAATCAAACATCTGCTAAATCAGAATCGTTCCGGGGTGATTATCAATATTTCTAGTGTTCACGAAATTATTCCGCGACCAATGTATGTCAGCTATTCCATCAGCAAAGGTGGCATGGAAAACATGACTAAAACTCTAGCTTTGGAATATGCCCATAGAGGTATTCGTGTTAATGCTGTAGCACCGGGAGCGACGATTACACCTATTAATGAAGCTTGGACTGAGGACTTAGAAAAGAAGGCTGTTGTTGAAAGTCATATTCCTATGGGTCGTGCTGGTACTTCTGAGGAAATAGGGGCAGCAATAGCTTTTTTAGCTTCTGATGAAGCTGCATATATTACTGGACAAACTCTGTTTGTAGATGGTGGTTTGACGCTGTACGCAGATTTTCGGGAAGCATGGTCAGCTTGAAAAATAGGCGTTGCTGATTAAGAGTATGATTTTGTTTCACGCAGAGGCGCTCCAGTCACAGAGAGTAAGAAGTAAGAGTTTGAAATCACTGATTGATTTTTAAATTTCATACCCTAATTCAGCAACGCCGAAAAATAATATCAAGTTGGGCTAATTTCAGGTGAATGAACTACATTAAACTCACGAAAGTTACTATTTTTTATTCATGCAATTGTAGCTACAATTCTTAAAAGAATTGAGTTGATAATTGATAGAGTAATTGAACCTAGCACAGCACTCCAAAAGCCATAACGTAACCTAAACCCTGGTACTATTGCAGCTGCTATAGCAAAGATGATGGCATTCAGAATGAAAAAGAATAAGCCGATAGTGAGAATAATGAATGGTAAGGTAAAGAAAGTAAGAATTGGCAGCAAAATAGCATTCAAAATTCCAAAAACTATGGCAGAAATTGCCGCTTTACCAAAATCATCTATTTCGATGCCTAAAAAGGGCAGTTTAGAAATAATCAAAAAGCTAACAGCAGTAACTAGCCAGGTAAGAATAAGTCCTATCATAATAATGCCTCTGTTTTTTTATCATGATCAACTATCTGATGAAAAATTTCATCTATATTAAGGTAAGGATTCAGGAATCAGGAGTTAGAATATTTGTTTACAATTTAGCACACTCAGCATTAGTAAATGGAACTAACTATGAATTCTCGGTTCTGGGTGTAAAGTTGCTAATATTTCACTTTCCACAATTGCTAATTCATCGAGTCGCTGCATAACCTTTGCTCGGTCAAAATAGGTATCTGCTAAAACCCAATATGTGCCAAAATGTCGCGCTTCTGATGACATTAAACCACGATAAAATTTAGCTAATTCTGGTTCTGGACAGTTTGCTGCTAATAGTCCTAAACGTTCGTGACTACGGGCTTCAATTAAACCAGTTACGAGTAAATTATCTAGAAATTGCTCTGGTTCTTTTTTTCTGACTTGTGCTTTTAAACTTGAACCGTAAGGAGGTGCTGATAGTGCTGCGAGGGGAATATTACGACGTTCTAACCATTGGTTAACGAGTTCAAAATGTTCTAGTTCCTCACGAGCGATCGCTGTTAACTCCCTTACCATTTTAGTATTAGAAGGGTAACGAAACATAAAATTTAAGGCTACACCTGCGGCTTTGCGTTCACAGTGGGAATGGTCAAGTAAAATAATATCTAAATTTGCGATTGCTTGTTCTATCCAAGCATCACTGGTAGGTTGTTTGAGAGCGTTGATAGTCGGTAAAGGTGAACTTAGCACAATTAGTAATTGGTAATTGGTAATTGGTAATTGGTAAGAAATTAGTACCTATTATACCAATTTTATCTGAGGCTGTACAAAATTATCAAATCAATTGATTTATCCGTCTTTATCTGTGTTAATCTGCGTTTATCTGCGTTCAATTATTATTGATATTTGACTCTATACAACCTCAATGTAAATTGATATCAGGTAATTTTCCACTCTATATTTTAGATTAATTTCTTTACCAATTACCCATTACTAAATTACCAAGCTATTGGTTGACGATCTCTAAAAAAGTTACCCGTAGCACTTCCATCGGGAAGAGTCGCTAACCAAATAATAGTATCAACTCCTTCTTCTAGGGTACGGGGAGCTTCTGAACCTCCCATATCAGTTTTTACCCATCCAGGACAAACGGAATTAACTAAAATATTATTGATTTGCAATTCATTTGCCAACATCCGCGTGAGAGCATTTAACGCAGTTTTGGAAAGACGATATCCAGGATAACCACCGTCCATGTGTGTTAATTGTCCCATCCCAGAAGAAACATTAACAATTCGTCCATATTTTTGTTTTTTCATCAATGTAACTAAAGCCTTACTGACTCGAAACACACCATAAACATTAGTTTCCATTGTTTTTTGTAATGTTTCTATCGGAGTATCAAAAATGCTATTTCCTTCATCTCTTGAATCTATCGCGATACCTGCATTATTGATTAAAACATCCAGTTGTCCAAATTCTTCTTGAATGAAATCTGCTAATTGTTGGCAACTTTCATCACTGGTGACATCTAACGGATAAAATGTGATATTTAATCCTTCATTTTGTAAGATTTGCGTTGCCTTTTGACCTTTTGCTTCATCTCGACTGGTGAGAATTACATGATATCCTATTTTAGCTAATTGCCGAGATGCTTCAAATCCTAAACCGCGATTTGCACCAGTGACAACAGCTAATTTTTTGGTACTGTTCATGCTAATTTTTTCCTGAATAGTGAGGTGATTTACAACTTTCTATTTACTAAAGTTGCACTAGCTTGGTCAACTGGCATAAGTATGATTTCGTTAATATTAACGTGATTAGGTCTGGTGGCACAGAAAAATATTACATCAGCCACATCATCAGCAGTAAGGGGAGTAACACCTTCATAAACTTTTTTAGCTCGTTCTGTATCCCCATGAAAGCGCACTTCACTAAATTCTGTTTCCACCATACCGGGGTCAACGGAAGTCACACGCACAGGAGTACCTAACAAATCTTGTTTTAAGCCTTCAGTAATGGCTTTGACTGCGGCTTTTGTGCCACAATAAACATTACCACCGGGGTAAGTTTGATGTCCCGCAATGGAACCGATGTTAATTACATGACCATGACCACGCGCAACCATACCGGGGACGACGTAGCGGGTAAGGTAGAGTAAACCTTTGATATTAGTATCAATCATTTCTTCCCAGTCTTGAAAGTCACCTTCATGCAGTTTATCTAAACCGCGACTTAAACCAGCGTTGTTGATTAAAATATCAATTTCTGACCATTCGGGGGGTAAATTATTTATAGCAGATTCGACGGATGAGCGATCGCACACATCTAACTGGAGTAAATGAGTTTCTACACCATATAATTTATTTAGTTCCCATGCTTTTTCTTCCAACTTTTCCAAGCGTCGTGCTGCTAAAATCAGTTTGGCATTTTCACGCGCAAAGGCTTTAGCGCAAGCTGCACCAATTCCGCTACTTGCACCGGTGATTAATATAGTTTGGGTGTTGAGAGCAATCATTTTTAGTAGTTTTGTGGGTTATATTTTTTTATATCATGTAAAGGTGTAAAAGTAATGGAGTTAAGCTAGTTTATGCGGTGATATCCGCTAACTCTCTTATAACCTAGCAAGCAATATTGACCTCTCCCCCAACCCCTCTCCGACGCGGAGAGGGGAGTAAGATTTCTCCCCCTTCCCTTGTAGGGAAGGGGGTTGGGGGGTTAGGTTAGTATGTGTTGGGATAATTAAAATTTATTCTAAAGTGTCAAAGGTTTGCTACAAGCTATTAAAACTTTTCTAGCTATAAATTGAACCAATTCAATATCATATCCTAGCTTTTGAGCTTCTTTTGAAAATGGTAAAATTATATCTGGTTTACTGCTTTTTTGCGATGATTTTGTATGAACGATTTTACATCGTATTTTATAAATCCTATTAGCAGTTTCATTGATTATATCTGCATTTTGACTCTCTACCGAAATTTTTTCTGATGTAATTTCTTTGTATTTAGTCTTAAAAAAGTCTGTCCTTTCTGGATATTCCTTAAAAAAATTTATTAATTCTTGATTACTTAAACTGTGTTCAATTGCCGCTTTTAAAGCTTCTTGCTCATTTATCTCATAATCTTTATCTTTGAGTAGAGGCTTAAGTTCTTCAATTAGTCCATGTACTTTACCATCAGTATTTTGATGAAATGATGGATCTTTAAATGTTCTCTTTATTAATTCTGATGCTTTTTGTGCAGAAAATTTAGGAAAATAGAACTCAATTACTTGATAATAGCCTAAGTATTGTAAAAGTGGCATTTCTTTTGCTGTACTTGCGTACCAATACAAAGACATAGCATCTGTATCATATTCATATGTATGAAAAACAAGATAGTTTTTTCTATATCGGCTATATTTATTTTGAGTATCTTTTTCAATAGATAAGTACATCGAAATACCAGTTAACATATCTAATTGAAAAAATACAGCATTTGCAACTTTTTCTAAAATATTCTGAGCATAGTCATGACGTGAAACATCCACTCCATCTATCCGAAAAGTTAATACTTCAGGTAATTTAATACGTTTTAATAATGAAGATTCTGGTAATCGAATAGCTTCTAAAACTGAAAATATATTTGTACTAGACCCAATAGATAATTTTATATTTTCTGTCTGATCTTCACTAAACTTAATTTTAATCCTTGATTCATCTGATATTTCGTGTTTTGGGTCGAATTCCTCCGAATCTTCATCATGGCTTACTGTTGGTATTTTCAATGCACTTCTTAATCTGTTATAAAATGTTTTTGTTGCCAAAGAACCTAATAGATTTCCACCACCAAATCGAATTGATGCTTCAATATAACTATCTTCTGGTGAATAAAAAGCTTGGTATTTGCTAATACTATGAATATTTTCAAAAGGAATAGATAGCAGTAATTTTGCTATATCTACATCTTTTATAGTAAGATTCTTAGTGTCTCTTCCGGCTTTTAGCTTGACTATAATTCCATCACTAATAGTTGCTGGATTTATTTGCTCTGTTTGAAGATTAGCTTTATTACACCGGTCTAAAATTTCTGAAAATACTGAATTATCAATCCCTGATTTTGTAGTCATATTCAACACAAAGAAAGCAAAACATATAGTATAAAATATAACTTAACCTGTTAATGCTTTGTACTTCTTGAAGTTTAACTATTATTTAATTATTTAGTCTGGTACAGAAGGTGAGTCCATCCAGACCCACCCTAACCTAAAATTATACCAAAGCTGCTTCTCCTTACTAATTACCCTACCCTCATCCTCAAAACCAAGAATTTGATCACGTTAACAACATACTTTTCACATCTTCTAAAGACATTGAAACACAATCTTTTTCTTCTTCCTTAGCATCACGCAAATCCCTTAAATCTTCCAAATCTTCTAACAATTCCTTAATCTTCAAAAATTCCTCATAAGGTAATACAGCGAATTGTTTTTCACCATTTTTTATTAAAAACTCAGGATGTAATTCAATCATTCTTTAACCTCCTCTTACTCATAAGCTTTACTACGATGCTTAACCCTATACACGATTATAGTTTGTTCTTCTAATTCAAACAAAACTCGATAATCACCAACTCTTAAACGATATTCTGGAGTAAAATTTGTTAAGCGTTTCACATCTCCTTGGAAATCATCTTGCATTGCTTCAATTTTATTGATAATACGTTCTCTGTCATTTACAGGAATTTTCTGTAAATCTTTAATCGCTTTGGGTTTAAATTCTATTTGGTACTGCACATATTTTAACCTTTTTCAAAACATTAAGGTGAGTCCATGCGGACCCACCCTAACCAAAATTACACCAAAGCCGCCTGTTCCTCCTTAGAAATTACCCTACCTTCATCCTCAAAACCAACAATTTGATCAAAGTTCAAATACCGATACAAATTATCAGCAAAAGGATGAATTCTCTCCGCAACAATATCCATATATTCCTGCACATTAGGAATACGTCCCAACAACGCACAAACTGCTGCTAATTCCGCCGAACCTAAATACACCTGAGCGCCTTTTCCCATGCGATTATTGAAGTTACGAGTCGAGGTAGAAAACACAGTTGTGTTATCATCAACTCGCGCCTGATTTCCCATACATAAACTGCATCCGGGAATCTCAGTTCTCGCATTTGCATTGACGAAAACATTATAAACACCTTCTTCCTTTAATTGGTGTTCATCCATGCGAGTTGGAGGCGCTATCCACAATCTAGCTTTTACCTCACCTGCACCTTCTAAAACCTTCGCAGTTGCCCGATAATGTCCGATATTTGTCATACAAGAACCAACAAATACTTCTTGTACAGGATCATTGGCAACTTCCGATAATAACTTAACATTATCTGGATCATTAGGAGCAGCTACAATTGGTTCTTTGATTTCACTTAAATCAATTTCAATTATTTCTGCATATTCCGCATCTGCATCGGCTGACATTAACACAGGATTTGCTAACCATTCTTCCATTTTCGCCACACGACGCATAATGGTTCGCTCATCATGATAACCCCGTGCTACCATGTTTTTTAACAGGGCAATATTGGAACGCAAATATTCGGCAATTGTTTCTTCACTCAACTTAATTGTACAACCTGCACAAGAACGTTCTGCGGAAGCGTCGGTTAATTCAAAAGCTTGTTCAACTTTCAAATCTGGTAAACCTTCAATTTCCAAAATTTTGCCAGAGAAGACGTTTTTCTTGTTCTGTTTCTCTACTGTTAACAAACCTTTTTGCATTGCTACATAAGGAATTGCATTAACAATATCTCTCAATGTAATTCCTGGTTGCAATTCTCCTTTAAATCTTACCAAAACTGATTCTGGCATATCCAAAGGCATCACACCCAAAGCACCAGCAAACGCAACTAAACCAGAACCCGCAGGAAAGGATATTCCTAATGGGAAGCGGGTGTGTGAATCTCCACCTGTTCCCACGGTGTCGGGTAATAACATCCGGTTTAACCAAGAGTGGATGATACCATCACCAGGACGCAAAGCCACACCACCACGAGATGAGATGAAGTCTGGTAATTCCTGATGGGTTTTGATGTCCACCGGTTTGGGATAAGCTGCGGTGTGACAGAAACTCTGCATTACTAAGTCTGCACTGAAACCTAAACAAGCTAGTTCTTTTAACTCATCCCTAGTCATGGGTCCTGTAGTGTCCTGAGAACCCACTGTAGTCATGATTGGTTCGCAAGATGTCCCCGGACGTACCCCAGGTAAACCACAGGCTTTCCCGACCATTTTCTGCGCCAATGTGTAGCCTTTTCCGGTGTCGGCTGGGGCTTGGGGACGGATAAATAAATCGCTGGGTGCTAAACCTAATGCTTGACGGGTTTTGTCGGTTAGGGTACGTCCAATTAATAGGGGGATGCGTCCACCAGCGCGAACTTCGTCTAAAATGGTGTCAGGTTTGAGGCTGAAGGTAGAAATAACTTCCCCTGCTGCGTTGGTAATTTCGCCTTTGTAGGGATAGATGGTGATAACGTCACCGGTTTCCATTTTGGTGACATCGCATTGTATGGGTAATGCACCGGCATCTTCGGCTGTGTTAAAAAAGATAGGAGCGATCGCACTTCCTAATATATAACCCCCAGCCCGTTTGTTGGGAACAAAGGGTATATCATTTCCCAAATGCCATAATACAGAATTGATTGCAGACTTACGAGAGGAACCGGTTCCGACAACATCACCGACATAAGCAACAGGATGTCCTTTTTTCTTCAACTCTGCAATGGTTTCTAAACTTCCCGGTTGACGGGTTTCTAACATTGCTAAAGCGTGAAGGGGAATATCAGGTCTAGTTGTGGCGTGGGTTGCGGGTGATAAGTCGTCGGTGTTGGTTTCTCCTGGAACTTTAAAAACCGTAACGGTGATACCTTCGGGTAAAGTGGGACGAGAGGTAAACCATTCTGCTTCTGCCCAAGAGTCTACCACTCTTTTAGCGTAGGGGTTGGTTTTTGATAATTCCAAAACATCATGGAAAGCATCATACACCAACAAAATTTTACTCAAAGCGGCGGCGGCGTATGCGGCTATAGGTTCTTTTCCTTCCCCTCCCATGACCAGAGGTGTTTCGGAAGATGTAGACATGGAAACGGTAGCAACTTGCAGCAAATTAATTAAAGACTGCACATTGTAACCACCTACCATTGTTCCCAGCAATTCCACGGCTTCTATAGATGAAATTAAGGGACTGGTAACTTCTCTTTTAGCAATAGCAGTAAGAAACCCAGCTTTCACATAAGCTGCTTGGTCTACTCCAGGAGGAATGCGATCGCGTAATAAATTTAATAATACCTCTTCTTCACCTTTAGGTGGATTTTTCAGTAATTCACATAATGCTGATGTTTGTTGTGCGTCTAAAGGTAAGGGGGGAATACCTAGTTGTGCGCGTTCTTGGGTGTGTTGACGATATTCTTGTAGCATGGTTTCGGCTATTCTCCTCTAATGTCTTGTTTTCTTTATTTTATTGTAAAGGAATTGTTACAGGAGTTACGAATGGACGGAATTTGTTAGAAATAACAATTTATTAATTTACAGATTATGGTATTGAGTGGAAGGTTTGATATAGGTTATTATGGTTACATAATACATTTTTGGTTTTAAAAAATCATTAATATATGATAGATAAGGTGGGCATTTTTTTAGATATTGAAAATCTCGCTGGTTGGCTTAAATTAGATGGAGGAGAAACGCTACTTGATAGAGCTAGTGAATTAGGTAGTGTTGTAGTTCGTCGTGCTTATGGTGATTTTAGTTTAGCATCTGTTAGTAAAAGACAGTCTGAATTGAATTTATTAGGATTTGAGTTTGTTCATGTTTATCATCCAGTTAAAGGGAAAAATTCTGCTGATATACAAATTGTAGTTGATGTAATGGAATATTTAACAAGAGTTCCTGATCTTCAATGGTTTGTATTAGCTACAGGTGATGCTGATTTTTCTCCATTATTTAGAAGATTAAAAGAGTTAGGAAAATCTGTTGTTGGAATTGGTCCAAAATCTAAATTAAGCGAAGTTGTCAAAAAATCGTGTAACCGCTTTATTTATACAGATACAAATGTTGCAGACATTGACATAACTACATTTTCTATAAACAATAAAGAACTGCAAGAATCTTCTTTAGAACTATTAGAAAAGATTTTAAATAGAAATACTGATGAAATTGCTGTATCTGTGCTTAAAACAGCAATTTTAGAACTTGATCCTTCATTTGATGAAAGAAATTTTGGTTATTCAAAATTTTTATCATTCTTAAAAAGTGTTCCTGATATTGTTAGTTTAAGATTAGATAAACAAAAAACAACTTGGTTTGCTAAATCAGCAGAAGATAATAATGATGAAATAAAAATTTCATCTGAAGATCAAAACAATCAAAACCAAAATATACAACTACAACCTACACCGGATTTATATAAACGATTATTAAAGAAAATTGGATTACGATTATGCAAGAAAAAATTACTATGTGAAGCTTTTGTCAAACTCAATCAAAAGTTTAAAGATAAATTTA
Organism: Anabaena sphaerica FACHB-251; assembly: GCF_014696825.1. Classification (NCBI taxonomy): domain Bacteria; kingdom Bacillati; phylum Cyanobacteriota; class Cyanophyceae; order Nostocales; family Nostocaceae; genus Anabaena; species Anabaena sphaerica. The sequence goes on from NZ_JACJQU010000008.1 coordinate 177,365, forward strand.
GCATATCAGAACAACTGGAATTTTTATTTGATACATTTGATAATCTTTATAGTCGTGGAGAAATTAGAGCAGCTTCTTTTCTTCTTTATAAATCTGGTTATATTTTTAAAAATGAAGATGTAAATGATACAGCTAATTTATCCTTAGCAACAACTTATTCTCAAGAAGAGATACTTATAAAAATTGACAAAATTATTTTATCACACATTTATTATCAATGTAAAAATAAAAATACCAAATTTATCACTGATTTATGTATATCTTTAATGATGAGTAATTTATTTAAAAATAAGATTAAAATTCAAGAGTTTATCTCCCAATGTAAATTAGATCAGAAGTAACTTAATCACTCAAAATCTCATTACCAACAATAACTACATCCTGGACATCCTGATTCAGACAATACCCAAATTAGCTACAATATAAATAACAAAATTGCCTCTACACTTACTTTACCAATGAATACAAAAATCAAACCAGACTGGGCCGGACAAGGTTTACTTTCTCAGTTTGTCAATCTACTGATTAATACCAAACCTATCTACAGTTTGATGAAACAACAAGCTAGACAAGTAATAATTAAAACAGCCGAAAAAAACGGTGTTCCTTGGCGTAAAAATTACGAGAACCTAGAAGCATCAGGAATAAAAGAAAAGCTGACAGAACTTGTTAATCCCAATGTAGTTTATCCAGATTACTACAAAGTTCCTTTTCATGCCTATAGTGAAGGTAATCTTTGCTGGAAAGCAGCTTTTGAAGCCCCCAGTGCTACCTATTCTATGGGACTACGGGTATGGGCAAAAGAGAAAATCACCTGGCAAACTGCACACCACAGATTAAGGTCAAGTTTTCACGAAGTTTTAGGCAATTACGTCACTCAAGATGTGCAAGATATTCTAGACATTGGCTGTTCAGTTGGTATTTCAACTTTAGCAATACACCGCTATTATCAACAAAAACAAAATCATCCAGTTAACACAGTGGGTTTAGATTTATCTCCCTATATGTTGAGTGTTGCTAAACAATTAGATATTGATAATGAAATATCCCAATGGTTACACGTTCAAGCAGAAAATACAGGATTACCTAATGAGTCTTTTGACTTAATAACTCTTCAGTTTGTCACTCATGAACTTCCTGGTTTTGCGAGTAAAGCTATTTTCCAAGAAGCATTACGCTTACTCCGTACTGGTGGTTGTTTTGCTATTGTAGATAATAACCCTAAATCACCTGTAATTCAAAATTTACCTCCTGTACTATTTACACTGATGAAAAGTACAGAACCTTGGTCTGATGAATACTATATGTTTGATATAGAAGGGACTTTACATACTGTAGGTTTTGAGGTACTAACGACCGTTTCTACTGACCCACGACACCGTGCTATAGTCGCTAAAAAACCGACTTTGTAAAAGTTTAGTTAGTGGGGAAAAATTTTTATTTATCCCTACTTTTAGCTTAACTGATTTTAAAAAACTTAGCGTTCTAACCCCATCCTGTAAATCCTTAAATACGGTAAATCCTGATATGGCTACGCCACGCTATCAGACAATTAAACATCAATTAACTTTAAATATAACGTAGTTCATTACATTTCATTACCGCACCCTACTAGCTTAATAAATATTCAATTTTTAGCTTACATCTGAAAACCCAAGCTTTTCATTAATTCCATCAAAGAAACCCCATGCAAGTTAGCCAAATCTGCTAAATATTCAAAGCGATGTGCTTGCAGTTTATCTATCTGTTCACTCAGACGTAATAACTCTCTATACTCCTGATATGTCAGATTTTCTTCGTCTGCTTTAGCTAATAATTGATTGTAATAACTATGAGCATCACAAGAAACATCCTGATTATTTTTTAGTAAGGATTCTGCTTCATCTTTTAGCAATTTAGCAGATTTTCTTTGGGTATGCAAAATAATCACTTGAGATACAAATTTTTCTAAATCAGGCTGGTTTAACTGCTCAACAGCCTTGAGCAATTCTTCTGAAGATAATTGAAGTTCAAGTTTGACTGTTGACATTGTTAAAGTCTCACCAGCTAATTTTTTAAAATCTACCAATAGGCTGATGACAATAAGTATATATGGGAACAAGAATATGTGCAAGTCATCCTTTAAATTAAAACCAATCAAAAGGCATATCCACAGACAAAAAATGTTAATTAAAGTTAAGTTTTTATAACAAATATTAAAGTTTGCTCAGATACTTTAAAATGCTCAAGAGTTAGAGTTAGATCCCCGACTTCTTTAAGAAGTCGGGGATCTGGCATATTTACCCGCAGGTAGTGGATATGAACTTTGACACTCCCACAGACATAACTTATACAGGAATTACGCAACTGGCATATGATTAGGGTGTGTCAGATGTCAAAAATCTCTTTATTGACAGTATTTATGCAGTCTGACGCACCCGACAAGATATGTTTGATGAGACACTTGCGTCAGTCCTATATAGCCAAAAATTCTCTTTACAGGCATCAACCAAACCAGTTAGAAGGTTGACAACCTGGTTGAACTGTTTCACAAAGGTGGTTACTAATCAAATCTGCTTTTGCTTGGATAATTGAAAAAATCCCTTGGTGAATCAAATTTTGTAGATATAATTGCTGTTCTAACGGATTACGAGATAACTTGTGATTTAAAGAGCTATCTTTATGATGTTCAGTTAACAAAATCTGAGTGTCAGAAACCCTGCTATCAAAGCAAGGAAGACGATTGAACACAAAAGAAATTAGCTCTTGACGTAAATCAGGAATTGCAAAAGCCTGTTGATAAGGTTGGTATGGGTATGTATCCAACACACTTTCAATTTCACCGATGACTGATTGCTGTGTTAACTTAACTACGGTTTTCATGATTTATGATCTCCTTTTTAATCTAATTCATGATTTGTGCAACAAAAAATTTATCTCAATAACAATTTGGTAATGATAAGCAGTGATAACCCGTTCCCGTACCATACCCGACACCCCTGATTCAATATTTGATTTTGGCAAAATATCAGAGGATTGATTGCCAATGATACTTGATGGTAATTTATACCTATTTAAAGAATAAATTCTCAAATATGACTCCAGCTACTGCTTAACTACCGATGTTATAGCTATACAAGTCCAATTATTTCAAATTTACGCTATTTAGGTAAAAAAATACATAAAACGCAGCATAAACTATTAGGGATCAATTTTAGCTACCAAAAATCATGTTAATTATGCTTAACGTGATAGTAAAGTTAAACTCACAATATAATTTACATTAGACATCTCCGGTAATTAAATGTGCGTGGTTTGAAACCCTTGTAGAGACGTTCCGGCGGAACGTCTCTAGCATATTTCCGGAGAGGTCTATTACTTCTTATATACCCTGCCCATGGACATAGAAACTCTGCTGAGTTATTAAGTAAAATAACCCAAAACCTCTTGCCTATTGCTTATTGCCTTGTGACAACGGCAATTTTTAACACCCACCTACCCCCCTACTTAGTCTGTTCTGAGTTATGAATACTGGGAGTTAAAGTGTTTGTTAGACAGACCTCTCCAAAAAATCTAAAAAATCTCCATTTTCTGGGAGCAGATGACGCAGTTGATTGTCAATTTCATTAGCAGCAGCTAGTCCCGAAACCATTGCCCCTCCTACCATATTTCCCCCACACCAATCACCACAACAAACCAAGGGTAGGGAAGTATTTGCAGATAAACAAGCTATATCTAAAGGAGTACGAGGAAAGGCATAACGCCAGCGATGTACTTGCATCCAGTCAGGATTTTCAAACCAGGGAAGTGCTAAATTTTGTGCTGCTTTTTGCAACATATAATTGGCTACCGATTGTAAATCTTCGGTTTCTAGATGTTGTTGAGCTAAACCCGCACTACTTTGTAACACAAAATGAGGTTGTTTTGAGTGAGTACGCTTACTACTATCGAATCCAATCCATGCTAAATCTGCATGATCATTAAAAATCAAAGCTTTCCAATCAGGTAAAGGTTGGGAGTTGGGGGAAAATCCCGCCATGACACTAATACAAGGGTGAAACTCGACAGAATGCAACTGATCCAAAAATACAGCATCCAATAAACTTTTACCTAAAGGCGCTAATAAATCCCCTGCTTGGGGTGCAGGAATGGCTACTACGATAGCTTTGGCGTTTAATTGTTCGTTTCTTTCTAGGGTAAGACACCAAGTATTTTCTGGAGTAGGATTAATTTTAATCACGCGCTGATTTAATAAAATCTCTAAACCTGGAGTCAGAAATTTAGCGATCGCACTCATTCCTTCTGGTGCAATATAACGCGGACTCCGTTTTGCTGGTTTAGATATACCCTCACCGGCTGAGAATTCATAAACTATATCTGTCCAAACTTTGATAACTTGCCGATTTTGCCATAAATCCACAAATTTACTCAATAATTCACCCTTGGGCTGCAAATAACAAGCACCATGATCCGCCCAAGTTCCCTGGACACGCCGTGTAGCAACTCTTCCCCCCACACCACGGGATTTTTCCACAACCAAAACCCCATAACCAGCTTGACGTAACCGCTGGGCGCAGACTAAACCAGATATACCCGCACCAATAACAGTAATATCAGTAATATGAGAATTTGACATAGTTTGCAATTCAACCTTGACAATAACTGTTAAAAGCTAATAGTAGAATAGGGTACAGACAAGCTGCACGGAAGGGAGGCTGGGAAATTGGATGAACTAAGGGCGGTATTAGAGTTAGCAACCGAAGAAGAACTACAGGACTTAACAGCAATTCTGTTTAGTCGTAAATTTAATCCCCTAGATTATGTTCACACACCCGAACCCATCGAAGTACAAAGCCAAGATCGTCAAATTTGGCTAGATGCACTAGAAGATCGCTTTCGCTTTTTAGCGGCTGATGGGATAACGGTATTACGCGGACGCACTGACCAAGTAACTTACCGACAAGCATTAATTCAAGTATGTAAGTATCTAAAAATTCCTTATGCTGACGATTTAGCAACCGTTGATTTAGAAGCAGAGGTATTTTTGCATCTTTTAGGAAAGGTCTGGAAAAAGCTGCCAAAACAAGAACAGCAAAAAATCACGACCAAGGTACAAAGTCATTTGTTAACATCAGATATTCAACAACCTTTACCCCTGTCATTACAAAAAGATCCTTTAGGATTAATTTTCAAAGGTGGTAGTGCTTTAGCTGTCACTTCCGTGGTTCAGCCTTATGTACTTAAACAAATTGCCCGTCAATTTGCTATTCATTTAGCTACCTATCAAGTAGCCAAAGAAGCAGCAATTACAGGCACACAAGTGGCAAGCAAACAATTTCAAAGCTATGTCACAGTGCAGATGGCGCGACGGGGTATGACTGTGAATGCAGCCCGTTATAGTGCAGTACGAACAGTGTTTGCTGTTGTTGGACCAATGATGTGGGCTTGGTTTTTTGCGGATTTGGGTTGGAGAGCGATCGCTACTAACTACGGTCGCATTATTCCCACTATTTTCACCTTAGCCCAAATTCGTCTCACCCGTGCAGAAGAATGTTGGGAGCCAGCTTGAACAAAGCTTTTTATCATCCTGAACCTAGTTTGCAACCTGCGTGGAACAGTCTTCAATTTGGGTTGCTGGTCTTCCCCATCAGTCCATTTTTGGGGGCTGTAACGATATCTTTGGCATCATTAATCACTTGGGCAAAAAAATACCGTACTATTAGCCGCCGTCCCCTCCACCAAGGATTTGCAATTTTAAGTTTTTTATTGTTGATAACTACCGGGTTTGCCTCTCATAAACTAGAGGCTTTCCTGGGTTTATTCAACTTACTACCTTATTTTTTCGTATTTGCCGGATTAACGTCCCTAATTCAAACACCCGCCCAATTACGGCAAATTGCTTGGATTATGGTATTTGGTTCTTTACCTGTCGTCATCATTGGTTTTGGGCAATTATTTCTAGGCTGGACTCTCAAGCTACAATTTTTGTGGATTCTCTTAGATTGGACAGTTGCCCCTGGAGGAGAACCAGCAGGACGCATGGCTTCTGTGTTAATGCACGCCAACACCTTAGCCGCTTATTTGGTGACAATTTTTATTTTGGGTTTAGGGTTGTGGTTAGAAAACTATCAAAAACTCAAACAAAAACTCACAGTCAAAAATTCATCCTCACCACTCTCTTACCGCCCCATCATCTTCTTAACAATAGCGGTATTTGCTAATTTTATAGCTTTGATTTTAACCAACTCCCGTAATGGGTGGGTAATAGCTATTGTCACCTGTTTAGCTTATGCTTTTTATCAAGGTTGGCGGCTGATTGTCGCTGGTTTTCTGAGTATTGCCACTAGCATTCTATTAGCAGCTTTTGCACCATCAGCGATCGCTCAATTTTTCCGTCGCTTCGTTCCCTATTTTATCTGGGCGCGGTTAAATGATGATATGTATCCCGATAGACCAGTAGCCTTGATGCGAAAAACCCAGTGGGAATTTGCCTGGAATTTAACTCAACAGCATCCTTTTACTGGTTGGGGTTTACGCAGTTTTAGCGGACTCTACAAAGCCCAAATGGCAACTGACTTAGGTCATCCCCACAACCTATTTTTAATGCTATCTGCGGAAACTGGTTTAGTTACCACTTTGCTATTTTGTGGTTTACTCGCTGGGATTATAATTACTGCTAGTCAAGTGCTGTGGCAATCAAAATCTCTAGAACCAGAAAACAGATTAATCTTTTTTAGTTATCTACTGGCTTTTATCGGTTGGATACTATTTAATACCGTCGATGTTACCACCTTTGATATTCGATTAAGTACCCTGTTTTGGGTATATTTAGCTGCCTTATGTGGCGTAATTTATCAATATAAATCATTGTTGAAAAGGCAATAAGCTCATAAACTTTTGATTTGCATATCACAAAATCCTGTGGGGTAGCGGGTTTCCCGACTTGTAGCCAGTGATGTTGGGCTGGACAGTCCGCCCTAGTTATGCAAGTTAAATGTCCAGCAGCTATGGGTAAGCTGAATGCTTAAAGTACAAGCAATCTGTAAAATAGGTGTGTCCGTAATTAAAACCTTATGCCTAGTACCGCTGATTTTCTGCAATACACCCAATGGTCAGGAATTGCTACGATCTTATTTGCAGTTCTGACAATCTTGGCTTTCATTCTCAAATGGGGCTTCCGTTTTCGGCTGGTTGGTACTACAGGCTTTATGTTAGTGCTGACAGCTGGGTTATTTTCCCTGTCTTTAGTACCTCTAAGTCGGACTGTGATTCCGGGTGCAGTGAAGTACACTTTAGTTTATGACAACGGTTCTAACCTCGCGGTAATTGCCACTAGCCCCAAGATTACCCCTACAGAATTAGAAGCAACTTTGCGCCAAGCTGCTAGTAATCTCTACTCTTATGGTCGCTTAGGAAGTAGGGGAAACAACCAACTGACAATTCGCGCCCGTACCATTATCCACCCAGAACCAGGAATTTCTGCACCAGTTTACTTGGGTGAGGTGAAAAGAACTTTGGCAACTCGTGAAGACACCCAAATGGCAGTAAAACTTTACCTCGACAAATTCGCTCAATTGCCACAACCTACCGCTTAAAAGAGATTTGGGAGTGTGGGGAAATGGGGAGAAGAATCTATTACCTCTTTCTCCATTCCCCAAACGACATAATTTTTTAGTTACTTACAATACAAGAAAGATTATTTTTAGATTAAGATATTAAAACTTCAAAATTTTCACCATGGGCAATAGGTTGATATCGATGTGGCAACAAGAACCCTGAATCATTAGTCTAATTTTATGAAGAAATATCAAGTTTTGACATACTAGTTATTATGCCTAATCAATCTTCTACTCAAACCGCGAGTTCATTATTGACACTGACAGTTGCCCCGGCTCAACTCGTCCGGGGTGCTGGTGTGTTGGGTTCCGCAGCGGTCGAAATTGCCCGGTTGGGAACTCGTCCTTTAATTGTGGCAGGAAACCGCACTCTCAGTATTAGCCAAGAAACTTTACAACCGATTTTCCAAGCGGAACAGTTAGATACTGTCACAGCTTCCTATGGTGCAGATTGCTGTGAAGCTAGTCTGAAAGCGTTACGCAAAGCAGCCAAGGAACATAAGGCAGATGTAATCATTGGTGTGGGTGGTGGTAAGGCACTGGATACAGCTAAGTTAGTCGGCCATCAATTACAATTACCAGTTGTAACAATTCCTACCTCTGCGGCTACCTGTGCGGCGTGGACTGCTTTATCAAATGTCTATTCTGAGTCAGGGGCGTTTTTGTATGATGTAGCGTTGTCTCACTGTCCTGATTTGCTGATTCTGGACTATGATTTGATTAAAACTGCACCTCAACGGACTTTAGTTGCAGGTATTGGGGATGCGATCGCTAAATGGTATGAAGCATCCGTTAGCAGTGGACACTTGCAAGATACGTTAATTATTGCCGCAGTCCAACAAGCGCGAGTTTTACGAGATATCCTGTTACAAAAATCTGCCGCAGCTTTACAATCTCCTGGTAGTGAAGTTTGGCAAGAAGTGGTGGATGCCACAGTATTACTAGCTGGTGTCATTGGTGGGTTAGGTGGCGCACAATGTCGCACTGTGGCCGCCCATGCTGTCCATAATGGTTTAACGCATATTTCTGGACATGGCAGCATTCATGGCGAAAAAGTCGCTTATGGTATTTTAGTACAACTGCGATTAGAAGAAATGCTCCAAGGTAATCAACTTGCAGACGCAGCAAGACAACAATTATTAAAGTTCTATGCAGAGATTGGACTACCCCAAAAACTAGCAGATTTGGGTTTAGGTAATCTTACTTTGGCTGAGTTACAAACAGCCGCAGAAATTACCCTAGCACCTAATTCTGATATTCACCGTTTACCTTTTCCCGTAGTCTTGGAACATTTAATGGCCGCAATGGTTTCTACCACCGCACCACACCAATTAAAAGTTAAAAATGGGTAATTGGTAATTGGGAAGAGGCAAAAGGCAAAAGCAAAAGAAAGATAATATTTCTCCCCTGCTCCCCTGCTCCCCTGCTCCCCTGCTCCCCTGCTCCCCTGCTCCCCTGCTCCCCTGCTCCCCTGCTCCCCAATCACCTATTCCGAGGTTTTAGAATGAGTCTGAGTTGGATTACTCCCGCAGAACGTGTACAAAAATTGCCTCCTTATGTTTTTGCCCGTTTGGATGAACTAAAGGCAAAGGCCAGGGAACAAGGGCTAGATTTAATTGATTTAGGGATGGGAAACCCCGATGGACCCACACCTCAACCGGTGGTAGAAGCTGCCATTGCCGCTTTACAAAATCCCGCTAATCACGGTTATCCACCCTTTGAAGGTACTGCTAATTTTCGTAAGGCAATTACTAAATGGTACAATCGCCGCTATGGTGTCACCCTTGATCCTGATAGCGAGGCTTTACCCCTGCTTGGTTCTAAGGAAGGTTTAGGACATTTAGCGATCGCCTATATCAATCCTGGTGATCTTGTTTTAGTACCATCACCATCCTATCCCGTCCATTTTCGTGGTCCTATCATCGCTGGTGGAGTCATTCACAGTTTAATTCTTAAAGAAGAAAACAACTGGTTAATTGATTTAGCTGCTATTCCCGATGAAGTAGCCAGAAAAGCCAAAATCCTCTATTTCAATTATCCCAGTAACCCCACCGCAGCTACCGCACCCCGTGAATTTTTTGAAGAGATTGTCGCTTTTGCCCGTAAATATGAAATTCTTTTAGTTCATGACTTGTGTTATGCGGAGTTAGCTTTTGATGGTTATCAACCGACTAGCTTGTTAGAAATCCCTGGTGCAAAAGATATCGGCGTAGAATTTCACACCTTATCTAAAACCTATAATATGGCAGGTTGGCGTGTTGGTTTTGTCGTCGGAAATCGTCATGTGATCCAAGGTTTACGAACATTAAAAACTAACTTGGATTATGGCATTTTCTCCGCTTTACAAACAGCAGCAGAAACCGCTTTAGAATTGCCAGATACTTATTTACATGAAGTCCAGCAACGCTACCGTACCCGTCGAGATTTTCTGATTGATGGTTTAGGTAAATTAGGCTGGAATATTCCTAAAACCGAAGCCACAATGTATCTTTGGGTAAAATGTCCAGTGGGAATGGGTTCGACAGATTTCGCCTTGGATGTACTGCAACAAACAGGTGTAGTTGTCACTCCTGGTAATGCCTTTGGTGCTGGTGGTGAAGGATATGTGAGATTTAGTTTAATAGCAGATTGCGATCGCTTGGGTGAAGCTTTACAAAGATTCAAAGAAGCAGGAATTCGCTATCAACCTGAAGCTGTAGTTTCTGTTTAATTAAAGTAGGTTGGGTTAAGCGCAGCGCAACCCAACATCAAATCAAATCAAATTTTTATTATTGTCTGAATCAGGATATCCAGGATTAAAAGATTGACATGATGTGGGTTTAATTTGTAATTTTTAGGATTTTTATTGTCAGAATCAGGATATCCAGGATTTGAGGATTTACAGGATTTTACAATACATTACCCGTTTTATCCCACCAAGTCAACCAAGGTACAGCTTCATCTTCTATTAAACCTAATTACACAAAACGATTGGCGGAAATCAGATTACAATTATCTGCAATTTGAAGATTTAATACAGTTTGTTACATAATTAGGTATTGTTTGGGATTAAGCTATTTAAATTTTCAATTTGCGAAGGAAGGTTAAATGTTCGTAGAGGTCGAAAAAACAAGAAACAAGGTTTAGATATGGCAAGAAAAGAGCCTTTTAAATGGAAGTTTGGATTTGGTAATGGTGATTGGTCACAAGAGGCTAAAAAAAGATATCCTGATGTACCAACATTACTTGTTTGTTATCAGAAAGGTGATAAAAATGGGAAAAAAAGTAAGGGTTGGGACGATCATCCTATATATTTACCTATGCTAGTTTTACCGAGACAAAAATTTGTGTTTATGTTTAATTATGATGGGGATATAGATCAAGATTTATGATAGGAACAGGCGATCGCTTACTCTCTACTGTGATTCTAGAATAAAGGTTACAGTAATTAGTTTCCTGAACAGTTATCTGTACCTGTAAAAGTTCCAAAAAATTACTGTCTCAATAGGAAATTAATAAACTTGAAAACGATGTGATGTGAAAATATCAAGTTTTTGGTAATATTTATCCTGATAAATCCTTAAATCCTGGATATCCTGATTCAGACAAAAAAGCTATAATACAGTATTAGTAACTTTGCTGCCTGATATTGTGATAAATAAATGATCACCCCTACAACTACAATTCCTCACCTCATTGCTGAAGGTTTTCATGCCCTATCTGACCCCATTAGAATTAGTGTGATAGAATTACTGCTGCAACGAGAACTCTGTGTGTGTGATTTATGTGATATTTTAGAAATAAATCAATCCAAACTATCATTTCATCTCAAAAATCTGAAAGAAGCCAACTTAGTAAATACCCGTCAAGAAGGACGCTGGATTTATTACAGTTTGAATTTAACCCAATTTCAGATTTTAGAAGAGTATTTAGCCAATATCCGCCGTAATTCTGTATTTTCTCCTCCCCGTTCTTGTTGTGAATAAAGAATACAGGGCAGAATCAGTCAGTAACTTGGTAATTAACCGCATATTATCAGTCTTTTTCAGTCTACCCATCAACTTTTTTTGATTAATTTTTGTATATTATGCTATTCTGTACCTTGACATATCAATTTTTTTTGAAATGATGATTGTATAGTTTGTTTAGCAACCATACAGGTTAGATCAATGAGAGCCAAGGCGCAAAAATTAGTCCTAGCAGTGGGAATATTAGCGATCGCCAACAGTTGTACCAGTACATCTGACAATTCCAGCAAAATTCAGCAGTCATCACAAACTGCAAAAGCTGCTACTTCCCAGACTGTATCCACCATTAAAATTGATGGTTCAAGTACAGTATATCCCATTACCCAAGCCATAGCAAAAGAATTTACAGCCAACACCAAAAACAACACCCAAGTACAAGTAAACATTTCCGGTACTGGGGGAGGGTTTGAAAAATTCTGCACAGGGAAAATAGAAATAAATAATGCCTCACGGCCAATTTCTCAAAAAGAGATGGCAGAGTGTAACAAAAATGGAGTCAAATACATAGAATTACCTATTGCCTTCGATGCCTTAACCATTGCCGTACATCCGCAAAATGACTGGGCAAAAGATATTACAGTAGCAGAATTAAAAAAAATGTGGGAAGCTGCGGCCGAAGGAAAAATTACCAAATGGAATCAAATACGTAGTTCTTGGCCAGATCGTCCCCTGAATTTATACGGTGCTGGTAAAAAATCTGGTACATTTGACTACTTTACAGAAGCAATCCTTGGCAAAGAAACAACCAGCCGCAACGACTACACAGCCAGCGAAGATGACGATGTTTTAGTAGAAGGCATCAACAAAGATCCCAACGCCTTGGGTTATTTTGGTTACGCTTACTATGACAAAAACCAAGACAAATTAAAAGTCGTAGCTATTAACAACGGTAAAGGGGCAATTTTACCATCACAAGAAACAGTAGCAAAATCCAAGTATCAACCACTATCTCGACCTTTATTTATATATGTGAATTTGTGGTCTAGTCAAAACCGAGGAGAGATTTATAAATTTATAGATTTCTATTTACAAAAAGCACCAACAATAGTGAATTCTGTGGGTTCTGTACCCTTACCAGAGGAAGCCTACAAAATTGATTATGTGCATTTACACAACGGTAAAGCCGGAACAGTATTTGCAGGTAAATCACAATTCGATTTAACCATCGGGGAATTATTGCGTAAACAAAAGGAATTTTAACATGGCAATTCGTGTAGGAATTAATGGCTTTGGCCGCATGGGACGTTTAGCACTTCGCGCCGCTTGGGATTGGCCAGAAATAGAATTTGTACATATAAATGAGCTTAAAGGTGGTGCAGTAACAGCAGCGCATTTACTTAAATTTGATTCCGTACATGGACGCTGGAAAAATGAAGTTGAAGCGGTAGAAAACCGAGTAGTTATTGATAATAAACCCCTAACTTTTAGTGAATATTCCCAACCCGGTGAAGTTCCTTGGGAAGAATTTGGAGTTGATATTGTTTTGGAATGTTCGGGAAAATTTAGAAGTCCAGAAACTCTTAACCCTTATTTTAAAAGAGGTGTGCAAAAAGTAATTGTTGCCGCACCTGTAAAAGAAGGGGCGTTAAATATTGTCATGGGGGTAAATGATCATCTTTATGAATCTGATCAACATCATCTTTTAACCGCCGCTTCTTGCACTACCAACTGTTTAGCACCAGTAGTCAAAGTAATTCATGAAGGCTTAGGAATTAAGCACGGAATTATCACCACAATTCACGATAATACTAACACTCAAACCATAGTAGATGCACCTCATAAAGATTTGCGTCGGGCTAGGGCAACAAATCTTTCATTAATTCCTACATCCACTGGTTCAGCTACAGCCATCGGTTTAATTTACCCAGAATTAAATGGTAAGTTAAATGGTTTAGCCGTGCGTGTTCCTTTATTGAATGCCTCCTTAACAGATTGTGTTTTTGAAGTTGTCAGACCCACAACCATAGCAGAAATTAATGGTTTATTAAAAGCAGCTTCGGAACAAGAACCATTAAAGGGAATTTTAGGTTATGAAGAACGTCCTTTAGTATCAATTGACTATAAAGATGATCCTCGTTCTTCAATTATTGATGCCCTTTCGACAATGGTTGTTGATGAAACTCAAGTTAAAATTCTGGCTTGGTATGACAATGAATGGGGTTATGCAAACCGGATGGCAGAATTAGCTAGAAAAGTGGCTTTAAGTTTACGGAAATAATGGTTTTTAAAGGGTAGGTTTCCTACCCTAAACTTTTTTTTCTCGAACAAAAACACAGAAATAATTAGAGTTTGGAAAAATTGGATTTTTTATCATGGCTTCTACTACTGGTTCGGGTAGAAATTTAAGAGATTATGCTTTAGTTACCCTGGCTTATTGGGGTTTTACTGTTACTGATGGTGCGTTGCGAATGTTGGTTTTATTGTACTTCAATAAAATCGGTTACACGCCTTTACAAATTGCGTCTTTATTTTTGTTTTATGAGGTTTTTGGGATTGTTACTAATTTTTTGGGCGGTTGGATAGGTTCGCAGTTTGGATTAAAAGTTACTCTTTATAGTGGTATTGGTTTACAGGTTCTTTCCTTAGTAATGTTGTCTTTTTTAAATCCTGAGTGGGTGCAGTGGGTTGCGGTTTTTTATGTGATGGTAGCACAGGCATTTTCAGGAATTGCTAAAGATTTAACTAAAATGAGTTCTAAAAGTGCCATCCGTTTAGTCGTTCCTCAAGATGCACAGTCTTCTTTGTTTAAATGGGTGGCAGTTTTAACAGGGTCTAAAAATGCTTTAAAAGGCGTTGGTTTTTTTGTTGGTAGTGCTTTATTATCTTTAGTTGGCTTTGTCAATGCTTTGTTAATTATGGCAGGTGGACTATTTTTAATTATGTTCACTGGCTTAATGTTACCCAAAGGAATGGGTAAAATTAAAAAGAAAGTTAAATTTAGTCAACTGTTTTCTAAAAGTCAGGAAATTAATATTTTATCTGCGGCTAGGTTCTTTTTATTTGGTTCGCGGGATGTGTGGTTTGTGGTGGGTTTACCTGTATTTTTACGTGAAGTTTTGGGCTGGTCTTTTTATCAAGTGGGAGGCTTTTTAGCTTGTTGGGTAATTGGCTATGGGGTTGTGCAATTTTTAGCACCTAATTTATTACAGAAATTCGGTTCTGGCCGCCCTCCTGAATCTAAAACTATTCAATTTTGGACATTTACTTTAACTACTGTTCCTTGTGCGATCGCTCTGGCTCTCCAACTCAATTTACCTGCTAATATAGTTATTATTAGTGGACTACTTTTATTTGGTGTGGTATTTGCCTTTAATTCCGCAGTTCATTCTTACCTAGTTTTGGCATTTACTGATGATGATAAAGTAGCCTTAAACGTTGGTTTCTATTATATGGCTAACTCCGGTGGTCGCCTTGCAGGTACAGTATTATCCGGTTTAGTTTATCAGTTATTTGGTTTGGTAGGTTGTTTGTGGACATCAATGTTTTTTGTCCTAGCAGCAGCTTTAGTTTCTCTCAAGTTACCCAACCCCCAACCTAGTAAAAATATTGCTTGGAAAGGTGGAGATGGAGAGTAGAAATTAGGTGACAGGTGACAGGTGACAGATGTTAATTTTCTTGAGTTTGTAATTTTGCTCTCTTTGACTCTTATTTGATTATTGAACAAAACTCAGAATATACGTAAATTCTTCTTACCTATTCCCTATTCCCTACCTCAACGACAAATTAATAAATTAAAGTGGAGGAATATATGAATCTACATCACGGAAAAAATATAACTCCAATAAAAGCTAAAAGCAACCTCAGCTTTTTTGAAAAATACCTCACTGTTTGGGTGTTTATTTGTATCTTAGTAGGAATTGCTTTAGGTCGGATATTTCCAGGTATTGCTGTTGCTTTAGATACTATTAGTATTTATCAAGTTTCTATTCCTATTGCTATTTGTCTATTTTTTATGATGTACCCCATCATGGTGAAAATAGACTTTACCCAAGCTGTAAACGCCCTGCGTGCGCCAAAACCTGTAATTTTGACTTTAGTGATGAATTGGTTAATTAAACCATTCACAATGGTAGCATTTGCCCAATTCTTTTTAGGTTGGTTATTTAAACCATTAATTACAGGTACAGAATTAATTACAGGTGGTGAAGTTGCACTCACTAATTCTTACATTGCTGGGACAATTTTATTAGGAATTGCACCTTGTACCGCAATGGTTTTAATGTGGGGATATCTTTCCTATGGTAATCAAGGTCATACCTTAGTAATGGTAGCTGTAAATTCTCTAGCCATGTTGTTTTTGTATGCACCTTTGGGACGGTGGTTACTAGCAGCAAATGATTTAACAGTACCTTGGCAAACTATTGTTTTATCAGTATTAATATATGTAGGTTTTCCCTTAGTAGCAGGAATGTATAGCCGTTATTGGATATTGAAATATAAAGGTAAACAATGGTTTGAAAACCGATTTTTAAAATATCTCAGTCCTATTGCTATTAGCGCCCTCTTGATTACTTTAGTTTTGCTATTTGCCTTTAAAGGTGAATTAATAGTTAATAATCCCCTGCATATTTTATTAATTGCAGTACCGCTATTTATTCAAACAAATTTCATTTTCTTAATTAGTTATGTAGCAGCATTAAAATTAAATATATCCTATGAAGATGCAGCACCCGCAGCTTTAATTGGTGCTAGTAATCATTTTGAAGTTGCTATTGCAACGGCGGTTATGTTATTTGGTTTAAATTCTGGTGCAGCACTAGCAACGGTGGTAGGGGTTTTAATTGAAGTTCCAGTTATGTTGATGTTAGTGGAATTTTGTAAACGTACAGCAGCATGGTTTCCCAGAGAACCAGAAAAAGCAACATTACGAGATCCACGTTGTATTAATGCTTTTGGTGCTGATAATTAGGGTTTTAAGTTTTGGGTTTAAACGAACCACAGAGGCACAGAGATCACGGAGGAAGGAGATTTTTAGAGATGTTTGAGGTTGGTGTTTTTCAGTGAGAGTTGCAATCACAAATTTTGAGCATCTACCAATGATAAAACTATGAAGAAAGTAATGTTTATCTGTAAACATTACTCCCGTCGTTCCCAAATGGCGGAAGGGTTTGCGAAAACTTTAGGAGAGGGTAAAATTGCTGTTTTTAGTTCTGGTTTAGCATCAAGTGAAGTAGACCCAATCTCTGTACAAGTAATGTCAGAAATAGGCATTGATATTAGTAATCAAAGTTCTAAAGCTTTGAGTGATTTTAATCCTGAAGATTTTTATGCAGTGATTTCTTTATGTGGTTGTGGTGTGAATTTACCAGAAGCTTGGGTGTTAAGAGATGTGTTCGCAGATTGGCAACTTGATTATCCTGAAGGTCATGATATTGACACCTTTCGTCGTGTGCGGGATGAGGTGAAAGAAAGAGTGATTCAGTTAATTACAGATTTGAGTTAAATATTGAAACCCTAATCAAAGAAAAAGCCTTATTACAGCATTTTTCATGTATTTAGACCACACTCTAAATTCATTTCTTTCTTCCTTTACGCCTTTGCTCCTTTGTGCCTTTGCGCGAAACCTGAATCAAGATGTGGTTCATTGACCTGAAAATAGCTGTAACTAAACCAGGTCAATAAGGCTTTTTTTTTAAATGTAATTAATGATCAAATCTTCATCTTCTTTTATTTTCATCATTTTGATTTTGCATTCCTTGTGCAATTTGTTGAACAGTTTCAACTGTTAAATTCAAAGCCTGAGAGATTTGTTCCACCGTCAAATTCAGTGCTAACAATCTAGGTACAGATTCTAATTTTGCTTCCAAGCTGCCTTCTTCTCTCCCTTCTTCTCTGCCTTCTTCTCTCCCTTCCTGATAAACCTTTGTTTGTTTCAAATCACTTAGACTAAACATAGATTCAATCTCCTTGCGACTCATTCTAGGAAACTTATAAACCAAGATGGTTTCTACTAATTCTAATAACTGCCGTTGTTTTTCATTGCTGATTTCTTGCTGAGTTCTGTCGATTAACTCTTTAGCAGTGAGAATTGCTTTGTTTTCATCCTCGATAATTAATTTTATGGTAGCAATACCAATGGGAAAAGATGCACTTTCACCTAATTCATCTAGATAAATTCTGATGATACGCTGACTGGTGAAAAATTCGGTGTAATGTTTGGTATCTCCTGTATCTAGACTACGACTAGGATAAATAACAACCCCCCTCCAAGGATTTTGAGGTTGATATTGCCGTAGGTATAAAAAAAATTCCGAGAATAAACGGAAATAAATTTCTGCATCGGTTTGAAACTGCACTTCCACAAAATAAATCGGGTTTTGTTCATCTTGTGTTGGCAGAAAAACCCGATCTATGCGAAAAGCAGTTTGCTTAATTTCGATAGAAGAAAACGTATAGTCCGCTGCTGTTTGGGGTTGGTTGCCAATTAATTCAAAAAATATACTGGGAAACTATTGAAAAAGGCGATAAAATATGCTGTCAGTTTTCACTTTGGATAAATTGCTGAAATTGACACAGTGAGTATTTTACTTCCTCCCTGTCTACCCCAGTGTTTTTAATATCACATCGTCACAATTTGTACCTTACTAATCAGGATAGTAGGGCAATATCCATCTCTTTTCTGTTCACCATTTCCTATTTCCCATTCCCTGTTTTCTCATTTTGACGGCAAATACGACTTAGAAATTACGGTTCACCCCAATTCGTGAACCTATTAATTCTCATACATTAGTCAGAGTGATAACAGTTCAGTCTATGAACCAACTAAAAAAGACCTTTAAAATTAACCGTCCCACCCCAGGTTCGGGAAACCGCCCTTCATGGACTGACTACACAAGTTCAGTATATATATCAGCATAACTTGCGGTTTCAACCCCAGACAAGCTAAACAATGCTGAACTGACTGCTTTGTGAAATTCAGTTGGTTTAAGATTTAGACCTTTATAATCCCATTCATTTGTAGTTATACGGAGCCAGCACTTAAAATGGCAAAAGTAGTAGGAATTGACTTAGGTACGACTAACTCCTGCGTAGCAGTAATGGAAGGTGGTAAACCCACCGTAATCGCTAATGCAGAAGGTTTTCGGACAACGCCATCAGTGGTGGCATTCGCTAAAAATGGCGATCGCTTGGTTGGTCAAATTGCCAAACGCCAAGCGGTAATGAACCCAGAAAATACCTTTTATTCTGTAAAACGCTTTATCGGTCGTCGTTACGACGAAGTTACCAAAGAAACTACTGAAGTATCTTACAAAGTTCTCAGTAGTGGCGGTAACGTCAAGCTAGATTCACCAGGCGCTGGCAAGCAATTTTCCCCTGAAGAAATTTCTGCCCAAGTCCTCCGCAAACTAGTAGAAGACGCTAGTAAATATCTGGGTGAAACCGTTACCCAAGCAGTCATCACCGTTCCCGCATACTTCAACGACTCCCAACGCCAAGCGACAAAAGACGCTGGTAAAATCGCTGGGATTGAAGTTCTACGGATTATCAACGAACCCACAGCCGCCTCTCTAGCTTATGGTTTCGATAAAAAGAGCAACGAAACCATCCTTGTATTTGACCTTGGTGGTGGTACATTCGACGTATCCGTACTAGAAGTAGGTGATGGCGTATTTGAAGTTCTCGCTACATCTGGTGATACCCACCTTGGTGGTGACGACTTCGATAAAAAAATAGTTGACTTTTTAGCTGAAAAATTCAAAAAAGACGAAGGCATTGATCTACGGAAAGATAAGCAAGCCTTACAACGTCTGACTGAAGCTGCTGAAAAAGCCAAAATTGAGCTTTCTAGCGTTACCCAAGCAGAAATCAACCTGCCATTTATTACAGCTACCCAGGAGGGCCCCAAGCACCTGGATACAACTCTAACTCGTGGCACATTTGAAGAACTCTGCTCTGACTTAATTGACCGTTGCCGCATCCCTGTAGAAAATGCTCTCAGAGATGCCAAGTTAAATAAGAGCAACATTGATGAAGTCGTGTTAGTTGGTGGTTCTACCCGTATTCCCGCAGTCCAAGAGGTAGTGAAGCGGGTGCTAGGTAAAGACCCGAACCAAACTGTTAACCCTGATGAAGTAGTAGCAGTTGGTGCAGCTATTCAAGCGGGCGTTCTCGCTGGTGATGTTACAGGTATCTTGCTGTTAGACGTTTCACCACTTTCCTTGGGTGTAGAAACCTTGGGTGGGGTAATGACCAAGATTATTCCTCGTAACACCACAATTCCTACCAAAAAATCAGAAGTCTTCTCGACTGCTGTGGATGGTCAAACCAACGTAGAAATTCATGTCCTCCAAGGGGAACGGGAATTTTCTAACGATAACAAGAGTTTGGGAACCTTCCGTTTAGATGGTATTCCTCCCGCACCTCGTGGCGTTCCTCAAATTGAAGTTACCTTTGATATTGACGCTAACGGTATCCTCAACGTCACCGCTAAGGACAAAGGTACTGGTAAAGAACAGTCAATCAGCATTACCGGCGCTTCCACCTTGGATAAAAATGACGTTGACCGCATGGTGCGCGAGGCTGAACAAAACGCTTCTAGTGACAAAGAACGCCGTGAGAAGATTGAACGCAAGAACCAAGCTGATTCTTTAGCTTATCAAGCTGAGAAGCAGTTGCAAGAATTAGGTGATAAAGTTCCCGAAGCCGACAAAACCAAAGTTGAAGGTTTGGTGAAAGAACTGCGGGAAGCCGTAGCAAAAGAAGATGATGAGCAAATCAAGAAGCTGACACCAGAATTGCAACAAGCATTGTTTGCAGTAGGTAGCAATATCTATCAACAAGCTGGTGGTGCTGCTGGTGCTGAACCTCAAGAACCTGGTGCTACTCCTCCTTCGGGTGGTGGTGATGATGTGATTGATGCTGATTTCACTGAAAGTAAGTAAGAGGAAGAGGTGACAGGTGACAGGTGACAGGTGACAGGTGACAGTAAGAAAGTTATTACCCCTGCTCCCTGCTCCCTGCTCCCTGCTCTTTCAAACTACTGCAAACTGTGTTTCTCCCTCTTCCTCTGGTTCATAACCGGAGGATAATTTTTCAATTGCCCTATCTATCAAATCTAAACCTTGCTGCACAGTTTCCACTAAACTTAACTGTCCACGCAATTCTGCTGCACCCATGAAACCTTTAGCATACCAAGTCATGTGTTTACGGGCTTGACGTACACCCCGATCACCCTTATATTCCCATAAAGCATATAAATGTTCTCTGGCACATTCCAAGCGTTGTATAGGAGTTGGATACGGTAATAATTCCCCGGTTTTCAGGAAGTGATCAACTTCACCCACCAAAAAGGGATAACCTAAAGTCCCACGAGAACACATCACCCCATCCGCACCAGTTTCTTCCAGACATTTTACTGCTGCTTCGACAGAGAAAATATCCCCATTACCAATAACTGGTATAGAAAGTATTTCTTTTACCTTGGCTATCCATTCCCAACGAGCGTTACCATTGTAACCTTGGGAGCGGGTACGTCCATGCACTGTAATCATTTTTGCCCCTGCATCTTCCATTCTTTTGGCAAAGTCAAGAATGGTAATTTCTTGATCATTCCAACCAATGCGGGTTTTAACTGTAACGGGAACATCAACAGATTTTACCACTTCCCGCACAATAGCTTCTGCTAGTTCCGGTTGTCGTAATAAGGAAGAACCACCACCATTTTTGGTGATTTTATTAACCGGACAACCCATATTAATATCAACAGTATCCGCACCTTCTGCAACTGCTTTTATTGCTGCTTCTGCCAAAAAATCGGGACGACAATCAAATAACTGAATACTTATGGGGCGTTCGTTAGGGTCTACTTCCATAATTATGGGTAACTGCTTAACGTAATGCAACCCTGTCGCATTCACCATTTCCGTATACATCATTGATTCTGGTGCATAACGACGCACTAAGCGACGAAATACCATATCTGTCACCCCCGATAAAGGTGATTGCAAAACCCGGCTTTTTACTTCAAAGGAGCCAATTTTTAGAGGTTGGGAAAGTCTAGATTGGAGAGCGGGGGACAGCGAAAGCATAAAAATAATTCAATAAAGAAAATTACTTACATTCTAGCTTTAAGGCTGCTTCTACTTGCTCGTATTCTGTCATCGCTTGGCATAGTAATAATGTTGCATCTGCTAGATTTTCATCACGTCCTAAGTCTTCTAATTGTCTACAAATTTGAGATAAAGTTTTAGCACCGACAATAGCACTACTAGATTTGAGCGCATGAGCTTCTAATTGTACTGTTTTTGCATTTCCCTGAGTAATGGCATCATTAATCGATTGGAAACGTTGGGGTGTATCTTCCAGATAAGATTGGATGATTTCTATAAATTGTTCCAGTTCATTACTACAAATAATTTCTTTTAGTTCTTCTAAAGCTGCGGCATCAAGTATATTATTAGACATAGTTTCAACAATTTGATTATCAGTCACACCCTGTTTTTGACAATTACTTAGAGCGTTTGTTAACTCATCGATGCGAATTGGTTTTGTAGTGTAGTCATTCATCCCCGCTTCTAAACATTTTTCCCGATCTCCTTGCATAGCATTAGCAGTCATGGCAATAATCCAAGGACGGGAAGATCTGGGCCATTCCTGGCAAATTTGACGAGTTGCTGTCAAGCCATCCATTTCTGGCATTTGTAAGTCCATTAATATTACATCATAAGGTTGCCTCCGCAAAGCCGTTAACACTTCTAAACCATTTGCTGCCACATCAGCACGGTATCCCAGACGTTGTAAAATATTAGTAGCTACTTTCTGATTGACTACATTATCTTCAGCTATAAGAATTTTTAAGGGTATCCTTTCTGCCATCTGGGAATCAAATTTTGATGGTGTCAGATGATCAATATTCTCTTTTTCTTTGATGGTGACAAACTGATGACTAAAAATGCTAGTTAAG
The DNA here is from genome assembly GCF_014696825.1 of Anabaena sphaerica FACHB-251. Taxonomy (NCBI): domain Bacteria; kingdom Bacillati; phylum Cyanobacteriota; class Cyanophyceae; order Nostocales; family Nostocaceae; genus Anabaena; species Anabaena sphaerica. The sequence continues at coordinate 199,870 of NZ_JACJQU010000008.1, forward strand.
ATATTCACAAGATGGGATTTCTTGATCGGTTTAGTCAGAAATGCTGCCAAATCTAAATTTATTAGCTGACCATTTTTATGGATCTGCCCATTGCCCATTGATGTTAGCATAACCAAAGATAATTGTTTACCATGAGGCAGTTTACGAATTTCGGCTGCCAGTGTTAACCCATCCATTTCTGGCATTTGCATATCTAGAATAGCAATATCAACTTGTTGTTTTTGAAGATATTTAATTGCTTCTTTCCCAGATTCAGCAGTTACAGTAATCATCCCAACAGACTGACATTGTAGCATCAGTGCTTGGCGATTGGTGACATTATCATCAACTATTAATATTCGTTTATTAGTGATTAACTTCTGAAATTTATGATTATCTATAACATCTGGTTGCTCTACAAATGAAGTCATAATAGTAAATATAAAATTAGATCCTTGACCGACTGTGCTTTCGACCCACATTTTACCTCCCATCAGTTCAGTCAGTCGCTTGCTAATTACTAATCCTAAACCTGTACCACCATAATGACGAGTTGTGGAAGCATCAACTTGACTAAATGGTTTGAAAAGTCTATACATTTTATCTTCAGGAATACCTATTCCTGTGTCTTTGATACTAAATTTAATTTCGTATAACCCAAGAAGGGGTTTATCAATAGGTGCAGGATTTGATTGAATTTTTTGACTGGTGACAGAAATAATTACTTCACCTGAATTAGTAAACTTAATTCCGTTACTGAGTAAGTTGACTAAAATTTGTCTTAAACGGGTAACATCTCCTCTAATCAATTCAGATGTTTCTGTATCCATAAAATAAGCAAGTTCTAAGCCTTTTTCACAAGCTTTGGGAGCTACTAAATCCAGAGATTCTTCAATACAATTTCTTAAATTAACAACTTGTTCCTCTATTTCTAACTTACCAGATTCAATTTTAGAGAAATCAAGAATATCATTAATCAGAGTTAACATCGAATCTCCACTATTACGGATAATTTCCACAAACTCTTGCTGTTGTGGTGTCAGTGCAGTGTCTAGTAATAATCCTGTCATCCCAATTACCGCATTCATTGGTGTGCGAATTTCGTGACTCATCGTTGCGAGAAATTCGCTTTTAGTTCGGTTGGCAATTTCGGCTTCTTCTTTAGCAGATTTGAGTTGTTCCTCAGCTAGTTTTTTCTCAGTAATATCTGTAATTATTCCTACAAGCCGATAAGCTTGACCTTGTTCATCACGAATACATTTTCCTTTTGAGGATATCCAAATATAATTACCATTGCGATGTTTAAGGCGATGGGTATTTTGATAAACATCTGTCTTTCCTTCTAGATGCTCTTCAATATCACAGATCGCTTTTTCAAATTCATCTGGATGCACATTATCAGACCAGCTAGAGAACAGATGAGGTAATGGTTCTTGCTCATATCCCAAAATTCTCATCCAAGCGGGTGAAAAATAAATTTCATTGGTGATTAAGTTCCAATCCCAAATACCATCGTTTGTGCCAGAAATCGCTAACTCATAACGTTCTTCGCGTTCACGTAAGGTTTTTTCAACTTTTTTGCGTCGCACAACCTCAGATGCTAATTCATCATTAATTATCGAAAGTTCTTGAGTTCGTGATTCAACCCTATCTTCAAGTTGATCATTGGCACTTGTGATTTCTTGAAACATTTGTTGTAGTGCCAATAACATGGACTTAAAGTTATGAGTAAGTGAGTCTATTTCCGCAATATTGCTATTGTTAATAATAATATCTTCTTGTGCTAGGATTTTTTGAGGTAAATCAGTGGTAACTTGAGTCAACCTCAATAGAGGTTGTACTAATTTTTTACTCAGGATAATAGCTGTTATCAACGCTATTATCGCAGTGAGTAACATGATTGATAAATTTTTGATGTAAATCCCACGAATGTAATCTATTTTGGGTTTGGTTGGGATTTGGATAACTAATTTAAGGTGTAAATTTTTATCTAAAGTAATACTATGCGAATAAACAGATGTGTCCCACCTTCTGATCAGTGGTATATGAGGTGATTTGGATAACAAATGAACAACATTATCACTGAGCTTACGGATTTGTTTGTTTTGGTAAATGTCAAAGGGTTTTAGTATATTTGCTTGTCCTAAATTAGTGGCAATTATCCGATTTTTTTCATCTACAAGGGTGATATTAAAATCTTGACTCGGATTTGTTTGTTTTATTAATTTACTTAGTTTATCTAGGTTGATTTCACCAAAAACAGCACCCAAAAATTGATGTTCATTAATAATTGGTACACCTAATGTGAAACCTTCATCTTTGCTAACTTCCGCAGATAAAGATAATATATCATTAGTGACTAAAGATTCATTTGTTTTTAGTTGCTGAAAATCAGGTCTTTGAGCAATATTTAAATATTTCCGTGGGTTGATAGGTGAGCCTGTAATAATATTACCCAAGCTATTAACTACATAAATTTTACTGAACTGAGGAAATATTCTTTGAGTAGTTTCTATAACTTGCTGAACGTTATTACTACTATTCTCAGATCCTAAAGATGAATTATTACTAATGTTTTGTAATATGGCTAAATGGTTTTCTTGCCACAAATAAATATTATTTTTTAATGCTAATGATAAGGATTTTACATCTTTTATAACTTCTATTTCAATATTATCAGCAGCCCGGATAGCATTATTGATATTGATAAATAATACGGGGAAAAATACAAAAGCGACTAATAAAGTAAACAGGGATTGCTGCCAAGAAATTGTATATCTTTTTTTGTTACTTCCTAACCATTTTTCCAGAAATAAGTAATTAACAATTAAGCTGCAAATTAAAGCATTAAAAAAGCCATTAACAGCTTGTTTGACGATAATTAACAATGTAGCTATGACACTTACTTTTAATACCCCACCATAAAATATAGCCACCAGTGGCATACCTAAAACAACCCAGTAAATGCCATCTAATAAAAGTAGATTCTGGCTTTTTCTACGTAATAGTAATCCTACAAACAGTGCTTCACAAGTAAAAATTACCATTGCATAAGGATGTGTCCACAGTATGTAGGTATAACTGCTACTGATGATGGCCGCTATAGTCCCCCAGAAACATCCATAAATAGCGACGACAAGCAAAACAGCTATACTACCAAACAGAAAGTCTACACCAAAAAAGAGTGTGACTTTAAAATAGTTACCAAGATAACCAGCAAGAATTAACAATACAAGCAGGAAAATTTGTTTGTGCTTGAGAGATGCTCCTGGTAATTTTAATAAATTTTTCAGTATCTGCATATTACTTCAGTCTTGTTAAAAAGATTTTTAATTTAAGATTTTCCAGATGAAATTTGCATCTCCAAATTAATATTTATAGTTGAGTTTGCTACAACCAAACCTAGTCATTAATGGTCAAATAAAAACTTTTGCCCCAAGCAACTGCACTGTGAAAACGGACACGCTGGAATGGTAAATTGATTTACTTTGTATGTACTATCACTATCTATCTTCTGCTAGTGGACAAAAGCCGGAAATTACAGAACCGCGTTTGTATAGATAAATGATGAAGAACTTGTACAGTGGTTCATCCAAGAATTTATTTTTATATACAAAAATATACCAAATAAGTAATTCTTACAATAAAAATTATAATTAAGATTTGTATTATTCGATCACGGTATAACCGAAACGATACCCTTTGCCGTAAACAGTGTGAATTAGTGCAGATTCACTGCCTGTCTCAATCTTACGACGTAACAGGCGAATCAGGGCAGCAATGACATTGCTTCCAGGTTGTTCGTCATCTTGCCATAAATGTTGCATAATTTGGCTGTGTGTAAGTAACTGTCCAACATTTTCCATAAAATATTTTAGTAGCTGGCTTTCTTTTTGTGATAGCTCAATCATTCTCCCTTGACGATAAGCTATCTGATTTTCTACATCAAGTTCTAAATCAGCTACCACTAACCTTCCTAATGTGGTACTGTAAGACTCGACACCAGAACGGCGTAACAAAGCACGGACTCTTGCTAGTAACTCCCGCAGTTCAAAGGGTTTGACTAAATAATCATCTGCACCTGCATCTAAACCTTGCACACGGTCATCTAAAGTATCTTTGGCGGTGAGAAACAGCACAGGGGTAGTTTTACCTTGAGTACGTAATTCCTGACAAATTTCTAAGCCTGTTTTTCCTGGTAACATCCAATCTAAAATTAGTAAGTCATAGGTTCCAGCTTGTGCAAATTGGCTGCCGTTTGTTCCATCATAAGCAGCATCTACAGTATAACCTTCACGAGATAACACGCGACTCAAGGGATCTGTGAGTTCGATTTCATCATCAACTAATAAAATTCTCATGCGGGTTGTGGTGATTTATCACTTAGTTGACAATATTATAGGATTGCGTTTGGCTAGGGCGTGTAAGCTTACTGTAGCTTGCTTCCCGAAGGGTGGGATAAAATCTCCCTGTCTTTAGGCAGGAGAGTGTCAAATAACAGATGAACTGCAAAGACCAAGACAATTAATTCACAACACAAAAAAAATAATGCTGACTGTTGCACTACCAAAAGGGGAATTACTTAAAAATAGCATCCGCTTACTGCAATCTGCGGGCTTGGATTTTAGTGGTTTTTTAGATTCTGGAAACCGCCAACTACAAATTCCTGATGCTAGTGGACAAGCGAAAGGTCTGTTAGTACGGGCGCAAGATGTACCTGTTTATGTAGAATATGGTCAGGCGCAATTGGGTATTGTAGGCTACGATGTACTACAAGAAAAAAAGCCGCAGGTTGCACAATTAGTTGATTTGCAATTTGGTTATTGTCGGATGTCTGTAGCGGTAAAAGCTTCTAGTTCCTACAAATCACCTTTAGATTTACCTGCTCATGGTCGAGTTGCTTCTAAATATGTCAATTGTGCGCGGGAATATTTCCAAAGCCTAGATTTACCTGTAGAAATAGTTCCTTTATATGGTTCTGTGGAGCTAGGGCCTATTACGGGTATGTCTGAAGCGATTGTCGATATAGTTTCTACTGGGCGGACTTTGCGAGAAAATGGTTTAGTGGAAATTGCTACCTTGTATGAAAGTACGGCGAGATTGATTGTCCATCCTTTGAGCTATCGTCTGAATATGGGTGATTTACACAAATTGGTGGAACGGCTAAGAGCAGTTGAAAGCTAACAGTTATCAGTTATCAGTTCTCAGTTGTTGACTGTTAACTGATGTGAACTACCCCACCCTGCCTTCGGCTGAGGGTGTGGCTTCTGTACTCACAGAGGAGTGCCGCAACTTAGACTTTCGCCCTAGTTTTGGTCTTATCTCCCCTCCTACAGCAGAGACGGCTGATAGCTTGCGTGGCGAAGCCATACCTTCCGCCTTTATCATCCTGATACCTTCTGCTCTAATATTTATCGCTGCATTTCTATCTCTATCATCATGAGTGCCACAGTGAGGACCAGTCCATTCACGGACATCCAATTATCCCAATATTGCCGGGAAGTTTGATATTACCATCAACAATTTTGACGTTTTGAGGATATTGAATAGACTGTTATATAGTTCCAAAAAACATAGACAAATATCTCATGCCTTTTGTTGGCCGGGAATAACCCCGACGGGGTGAACTACAACACCCCCTATCCCTAGACTAAAAGCT